>JAVXIV010000121.1:0-6597 GCA_036785645.1 Hungatella sp. | reverse complement strand
ACATCCTGACGCAGCAGTAAAAGTTCGCCTTCATCTCCAATACGAAACGATGGATCGATATCCAGAAGATGGAAGTGGTCACGGATCAAATTCAAGCAAAAGCTGTCAATGGTGGTAATCTGAGCGTAATGAACCAGAGTTGCCTGACGCTGCAAATGTTCCTGCCCCGGCTGCTCTTTTAACTTTTCTTCGATTGCAAGTGCGATTCGCTCCCGCATCTCCGCGGCAGCCGCATTGGTAAACGTCATCACCAAAAGCTGATCGATATCGATGGGATGTGGTCCTTCTGTAATCATCTGAATGATACGTTCTACTAAAACTGCCGTCTTGCCACTCCCTGCGGCAGCCGATACCAGCAGATTACGACCGCGGGATCGGATCACCTGTTCCTGCTCGTTTGTCCAATTCACTCCAAATCACCCCCATCTTTTATCTCTGCTTCTATATTTGCTTCTATATTTGCTTCTTCATCCGGCGTCTTTCTAAGAATTTCTTCCCATACCTGTTCCGGTTTTATAGCCGGAAAGCGCCGGTAGCCGTATCCATCGGTCTTCCGGTCAAATCGGCATACTGCATGGTAGGGACAGTAATCGCAAGCCGTTCGATTGCCCTGTTTATAAGGATTCACTGCGGCGGATCCATCTAGGATCTCTCTGCCACTGTGCGCCAGACGATTGCGCACAAATTCGCGCAGTGCGGTAAAACGGCTTTCACTTGCCACCGAAGAATAACCTTCCTGAATCAACCCATTTTTCAGTGCCACCGGAATCACGTCGGATTTGCTCTCCATCTCATGATCCAAATGAGCAATCGCTTCCAAATCACTGTTGACCAATCCATTCATCTTGAGCTGCTGCAAAATCCGAGCCGAAATATCTGCATCGGTTAGTTCCGGCTGCTTTTCCACCAGAGGATCCTTGATATTGTAATAGAAAATCCCGGCCGGTACCACCGTCTTATCCGGATGTTTCCGTTCCTGCAACTCCATAACTGCATCCATGTAGACTACAAGCTGCAGCTGCAGTCCATAATACAGGGCTGCTAAATCAAACGTGGTACTGCCTGATTTATAATCGATAATCTTGACATATACATGTTTTTCATCCTCGCATAAATCGAGACGGTCAATTCTGCCGCGCAGGTGAATGGCTTCTTCCTCCGACAATGCAATCTTCATAGCCCTTAAATCATCGGCAGCCGAAAAAGACACCTCAAAACCAGTCGGTGTAAAATCCCCTTTCTTCAGTTGTTCCACCAAAGCCCACATCGTCCGATCGGTGATGCTCTCTATCTTCCTGACCAAATATTGATTTCTGGCTGAACTCTTTAAAATGGTATTCCCATATTCAGAAGTCACTTGTGCTACGCAAGTCTGTACCAACGTTTTGCGTTCTTCTGCTGTCAAATCTGTCGGATTTTGATTTTGATCTTTCAACGTTTGAAAACATAAATCAATGGAATTATGAAATAGATTTCCCATATCTGCCGCAGCCAATTGATATTGCTGCCGTTCCATCAGCTCCAAACCGTAATTTAGGAAATGTGCATAGGCACAGGCTGCATATTTTTCAAGTCTCGTCACGCTTCCCTGTAAAACAGTTCCATACAATGCCTGCGCCACAGCTTTTCCGATTCCACGCTTCTCATAGGAATAAAAAGCAGCGTCTACCAAAGCGTGGACGGATTGTGCATAAGCGGGAGACTGCGCAAATAAACGGTAAATTTCCAAAAATCTACCATCTTCTCGGTACTGTTCATAATGGCTGAGACCTTGAATCAAGAATCTCTTTCCTTCCCGAAAGGAGCCGATCTGCAATTCCTCCTGATTTTCTTCCTCTACGGAAAGCTGTGGAAACAGATGTCTCACGTCGCCAATCAGCGTGGATGGGCGCTGGCTCTTCCCCGCACCATTAAACGCAGAATAAGTAAGAATGAGCCGCATACTGGGTTTGGTCAAAAGCAGATATAAATAAAATCGCTGTAAAAAGCCATCCTCTTTGGAAGTCGGAGCCAATTCCATCTGCTGTTTTTTCAGCGACTCACGATCCACATCCGTCAAAATACCTCCGGCGGCTTTGGCCGCCGGTACCATTCCTTCATTGACCCCCACAAAAAACAGCACCTTAATGTCATTCAAACGCGTTCTGGTGATATCGCCCACCACAACCCGATCCACCGTAGCCGGAATCACCCCCACCGAAATTTCTGCAAACCCGGCATCCAGAATCTCTGCAAACTCCTTGTGACTCACGGCTTCCTCTCCCAGCAGGTGAACCAAACGATCAAATAGCTCCATCACCAGCGGATAAACCTGTTCATATTCTTTCGCCAAACGATAATCACCGATAGATTCAAAATAGAGCTGCCTACGTTCCAGCTTCTCCTGAATCCGATTCTCAAGCAGACAGCCTACCAGTGCTTCCGTCATCGTACGGATTGTGCGGTCTTCTCTCTTTAGCGCGTCCCGCAGCGTTCGCAGCGGTGCCAGCAACTCTTCCCGAAACTGATTTAATTCTTCTAGATTTAGATATTTACTCCCCCGATATTCCCAGTCCCAATTCAGGTTCCAACGTTTCCATCCGCGAATTCCCAGTGCAACCACGTAGTTTTCCAATCGGTCGATCTTCTCGTTCTGCTCCGATACCAAACCGGTCTTTAGATAACGGAATACACTCTCATAGGAAAAATCCAATCGGATCACACCGAGGGCGGCTCGAATCAATTCCACCATAGAGTGATCCAAGATACTCTTCTTATCATCTAAGAAGTAAGGAATTTGCTCTGCCTCAAACTGATTCACCAGCTCGTGACGAAAGCTCACCAAATCGCCGCTGATCACCGCAATCTCACGATATCTCACCGACTCCTTCTGAACCAAGTGATGAATTTGACTTGCCACCCAGGCAATCTCACTTCCCGGGTTAGCGGCCGGATGAATCCGAATCTGACTTGGCTTCCCGGCTTCGCTCTTGTAATCATAGCGAAAGATGCTTTTTTCAATAAATCCGATCTCCGGACTCTTGATGAATCTGGGGAGTGGTACCTGATCCAGTACCAGATCGGCTTCTTTTCCAATCCCATTCTTGGCTGCCAAATCTGTCAATTTGCAGACAATCTGCTTACTCATGTAGAAGAGATCTTGAATATGCCCGGTCTGGTAGGGCGATGCCTTGGGATCAATCGTCACCGTCACCGTCACTTTTTGTGCATACGTAAAGAGCAGCTCCAACAAGCGATACTGCACCGGAGTAAAGCCGGTATAGCCATCGAGAGTAATGACGCTATTTTGAATCAGACGAGACTCGGGAAGTACGCGGCACAAGACATCCAAGATCTCTTCCGCCGTAATATAGCGATCTGCAATTTCTTTCTGAAATGCCCGGTAAATCACCGAAAGGTCTTTCAGCTTCTCCCGAAGCAGCGGACTCTCGCTCGTCTCTATGGCCTGTGTCAATTCTTTGGTGCCAATTCCATACTGATACAACTCGGAAAGCATGGATTTCAATTGATTGATAAATCCGGTCTTATTGAGATGTCCCCGAAACACCGTTAAGTTCTTCTTCTGATCCGCCGCTACCTTCCGCAGCACCATGGATTTCCCCATATCATCCAAAACACTGAGATTCTCTACCGAGAGTTCTTCGAAAATCCGATATGCCAAACGCTGAAAACTGACAATATCGATATTCATCGTTCCATGCTTGGGATGCAGCGTAACGATCTCCTTCTGCGTCTGCATCGTAAATTGCTCCGGCACAATGGCAAAGTACTGCCGATCCGGTTCTCGCAGAGATTGGGCGATCAGATTCTCATATAGGCATCTGGTTTTACCGGATCCGGAACCCCCTAAAATAAATTGCAGCGACATCGCGTGACCTCCTTATGGTGTTTTTTGGGCAAATGGCATATTCTAACAGTATAACACACCGTCCACTCCAAAACTACGGATTTTTATCATAAACACAGTCCCTCTTTAATAGATTATAACAAATCCATATGGAGGTTCTGCCATGAGCTCCAAAACAAAAATAGTTGTATTGCGGATGAAGGAGATTATCTATACTGCCATCTTTATCGGGCTTGCAATTTTTTTGATTTCCTTGTTTTTGATCATGTTTCGTCCCAAAAAAGACGTGATTTCCGATCCCGCCAAGTCTGTCTCCTACGTACCGGGCATCTACACATCCGCTCTGGTTTTAGGCAGTCAAAACGTAAACGTGGAGGTAGCTGTCGATGAGGATCATATCAATTCCATTGCCTTAGCGCCGCTAAGTGACTCCGTCACCACCATGTATCCTCTGATGCAGCCGGTATTGGAAGATTTGGCAGCACAAATCTGCGAGAACCAATCTCTTCTGGATCTCTCCTACTCTCCGGAAACACATTATACCTCTAGTGTACTGATTGATGCCATCGAAAAAGCTCTCTCCAAAGCTGCGGTAAAATAGCACCGGATTCCTTCCAAACCGGTTGTATTCTCTCGCCGCCTATGATATAGTTCATCTACATAACACACTACAGATGAGGGGATATTTATGGATCAGACACAGGTAAAAGCCCGGAGCGGCATCGAACAGAATCAAATAACAGAAGGAGTGATCTGGCAGCAGCTCCTTCTGTTTTTCTTTCCTATTTTGTTTGGAACTTTTTTTCAGCAGTTGTATAACACCGTAGATGCGATTGTGGTCGGCCGTTTTGTCGGCAAAGAAGCACTGGCAGCCGTAGGAGGTCCTACCGGAACCCTGATCAATCTGCTGGTAGGTTTCTTTATTGGACTTTCTTCCGGTGCTACCGTTATCATATCGCAGTACTATGGTGCCAAACGTGCCGACAAAGTCGGCTATGCCGTCCACACCTCCATCGCCTTTTCTTTGGTCTGCGGAGGTGTCATGATGATCATTGGCTTATTTGGTGCGCCCGCAGCTTTAAGAGCCATGGGAACTCCCGATGATATTATGGAATATGCCATCTTGTATATCCGCGTCTATTTTCTCGGAGTCATCCCCAACTTGATCTACAATATGGGGGCCGGAATTTTGCGTGCCATTGGAGATTCCAAACGACCGCTCTATTTTCTGATTGCCAGCTGTATGACCAATATCGTTTTGGATATCTTATTTGTGGTCTATTTTCACCTTGGTGTCTTTGGTGCCGCCCTGGCCACCATCCTCTCCCAAGCGGTCAGTGCTATCCTGGTTTTGATTGTTTTGATGCGTACCGGAGAAATCTATCAACTGATTTTAAATCGGATCCGTCTGGATGGTCGGATGCTGAAACGAATCATCCGCATCGGACTCCCGGCCGGACTGCAATCCGTGATGTATTCTTTTTCTAATGTCATCATCCAAACTGCAGTCAATCAATTGGGAACGGATACGATTGCGGCTTGGACTGCCTACAGCAAGATTGACAGTGTCTTCTGGATGATCATCAGTGCTTTTGGCATCTCCATCACGACCTTTGTGGGTCAAAACTATGGTGCCGGCAAGATGGATCGGGTCAAAAAAGGAATCCGCGTCTGCATGAGGATGTGTATCGTATCCTCCCTTGCATTGACCGGATTCCTCTATCTCTTTGGTTCACCTATCTTTCATATCTTTACCAATGATGCTGCTGTTTTGGAAAAAGGAATGGAGATTCTCCACTTCTTAGTTCCCACCTTTGTCACTTATGTTGCGATTGAGATCTACTCCGGCTCCCTGCGTGGTGTCGGGGACTCTTGGATTCCCATGATTATCACCTGCTTCGGGATCTGTGTCCTACGAGTTGTCTGGATCCTGATTGCCGTTCCGCTCCAAACGAACATCACTACGATCATCTTCAGCTATCCGCTGACCTGGGTAGTGACTTCCATCCTATTCATCATCTACTTCCACGGATTCAGCAAGCTAAAAGGTCATGCAAAGAATTTTGCCCAATAACCCTGCTATTGGCAATGCAATTATCGATTTTCTACATACTTTTTAATATTGGAAGCATTGACGATTTTCTGAATCTGACCATCCGTTACCACCACCAGAGTCGGGGCCTGCATCACACCCAGCTTCCCGGTCAATTCCGGATTTTCTTCTGCATCTACCGTCTGATAGTCCACATTTTTCAAAAATTCCTTGGCCATCTTGCAGTTTGGACAAGTCTTGGTTGTAAAAAGATAGGTTCCGGTCGGAGTCTCACAGGCTTTCTCCTGTATGACTTCTGCAATCCGCTCTGCTGCCTCCGGGTTCTTCTGGATAGAGGAGTGGAGTGCATCATAGGTGGTGCGGTTTTTGTATTCCTGTGACTTGCCTTCGTTCCAGTTTTTCACCGGACGATAGTAACCGGTGATGCGGCTGTAAACCTCTGCCTCCTGACCGCAAATCGGACAGGTGAAATGTTCCCCGATCAGATAACCGTGATCCTTGCAGATCGAATAGGTCGGAGATAACGTGTAGTAAGGCAATTTATAGTTTTCCGCAATCGTATGCACCAACTTGGCTGCTGCTTTCCAATCCGGCAGTTTCTCGCCCAAAAATGCATGGAATACGGTACCCGATGTATAAAGTGTCTGTATCTCATCCTGAGTATCCAGTGCGTCAAAAATATCGGAAGTATAGTCTA
>JAVXIV010000120.1:4599-6606 GCA_036785645.1 Hungatella sp. | reverse complement strand
ATGTGCCTCCTTTAGCTGATCTAAAAATAAATGAGAGAGATGCAGTCCGCCGCGCCCAACCCCTAAGTCGATATCCGGTTTATTCGTACCGTGAAAATCAGAACCTCCTGTAGAAATGAGGTGGTGGCGGTGGGTCATCTCTTTTAATTTGCCACTTTCATACCGGTTGTGAGAAGAGTGATAAACTTCTACTCCGGCGAGTCCCAATGCTTTTAGGTCTAAAATCATATCTTCGATCTCCTGATATCCCATATGATACTGCATGGGATGTGCAATGACCGGAACGGCATGAGACTGATTAAGAAGATCCATGGCTCGCTCGGGAGAGATGAATTCCTTGCGCGTGCAGTAACGACTGCCATATTGCAGATATTTTCGGAAGGCTTCCTCCAAACTTTTGGTGTAGCCCTTCTCGGTCAAAATTCTCGCAAAATGAGCACGGGTGATAACCGTATCAGGATGTCCGGAAGTCAGATCTTCCAAGGTGATGGCAAATCCATCTTCGGCAAAGCGTTCTAGCATAAGTGCATTTCGCCGCATTCGAATATGGCGGATTTCTTCCAATCCATCCAGAAGGAAGGCACTGTCCGGATCCGGATAGAATCCCAGAATATGAAGTTCGGTATTGTGATAAAAGCAGGAGAGCTCAATCCCTGGAATCAGTTCCAACGGATAGTTTTTTGCGGCATGCTGTGCCTCGGCGATTCCATCAATCGTGTCATGATCGGTCAGTGCGATCGCATCCAATTGTTTAAAAGCGGCATAAGTCACTACTTCGCAGGGCGATAAGGTTCCGTCGGAAGCGGTGGAATGAACGTGTAAATCGATATAACCCATAAAAAACCTCCAAATAGAAATACTTTAGTAATAGTATAGTAACATGTTATTCTCAATAAGTAAAATGTTAAAAAAAATGGGAGTTTTTTATAAATAGGTAATTCTATTTTACACAAAGTATGGTATACTACAATTTGTAACGCTACATGATGATGTAAAATAGGTGGGGATAATGAGCACAGGAAACAACAACAAAACCTCAGGTACGAGAGGGAAGAATTCCAAACAATCTGCGGATCGAAGCAGGCAAAACAAAAGCAGGACAGGGCAGAACACCAGAAAAAGTGCGGCTGCGAGAGTCCGTAGAAATACAAAAAGAAGAAGGCAGCCATCTTATGATTACAAGATGATTGCGATCATTGGTGTTTGCCTGATCTTCTTGATTACCGGAGTGGTCTTTGCCGTAAGACATTTTACGAAGCAAAAAACGACTCCGGTTACAACCGTACAGACGGAGACAGAGCTTCAAAAGGACGTGATTGTGGACGGAATCTCCTTGACCGGTATGTCCAGAGAAAAGGCCAAAGCTACCCTATTGAAGCATTATGAATGGGGCATGAAGGTAACCTACGAAGGAGCCGAGGCCCCTTATGAGATCCCAAACTTGATGGAAGGCAAGGTCAATGCACTGTTGGAAGAGATTTTTACGGGCAAACCCCAAGAGTCCTATACTCTGGATACTACCGGTTTGGAAGAAGCGATAGCGGCCGAGGTCAAAGCCATTGCCAAGAAGTGGGATGTTCCGGCACGAAATGGAGCGATCTCCGGATTCAATAAGGAGAATGGGACATTTATCTACTCAGGAGAGCAAAACGGTAAGATCCTCAATCAGGAGCAGCTGCGCAAGGATATGACCGCTGCCTTGGCGGACAAGAATTTCCGGTCTGTGCTGATTGCACAGGGAACTGTGGTTGCACCGGAGATCACCGAAGCGCAGGCGAAGGAGCTCTATCAGGTGATTGGTACGAAGACAACAACCACTACGGCCAATAGTGACCGCAATACCAATGTACAGTTGGCAGCCAATGCCTTAAATGGTTTGATTGTTCAGCCGGGAGAGGAATTCTCTTTTAACAGTACGACCGGGAATCGTACGCTGGAACGCGGCTACAAACCGGCAGGAGCCTATGTCAACGGAGTTTTGGTAGAAGAGCCGGGAGGCGGAGTCTG
>JAVXIV010000120.1:0-4589 GCA_036785645.1 Hungatella sp. | reverse complement strand
TACACTGCGGTGGTATTTGCCGGACTTACCACTACCGAACGCCATGCGCACAGCTATGAACCATCTTATATTACACCGGGTGAGGATGCGATGGTCAGCTATGATGGCTATGCAGGACCGGATATGCGGTTTGTTAACAATTCCAAGGATGCGATTGCGATCCGTGCAAGTTTTTCCGATCGCAAACTGACCCTTTCGATTGTGGGAATTCCGATTTTAGAAGCGGGAGAGGTTTGGTCGATGAAATCCGAGAAGGTGGCCGAACTGGATCCGCCGCCGCCTACCTATGAAGAAAACCAGACCTTGGAACCGGGGGTGGAGAAGGTAGTCAAGACGGAGAAAAAGGGAAGCCGCTGGACGACCAATTTGGTGAAACAAAAGGATGGGAAGGTGATCAGCGATGAACTCTTCCACAAGAGCACCTATAAGGGAAAGCCCTCCATCATTCAGCGCAATACTTCCGGTATTGTCCTGACCGTGCCTGCGACCGTTCCGGTGAGTGTGGAAGTACCGGTGAGTGAGAGCAATATGCCACCTGTTCCGGTGGAAACAACCAATCAGGACGGCAGCCATGAACCGCTTGGTCCCGGAGTGACGGCACCGGCACCGACCACAGCACCGCCGGCCACTCAGCCGCAGCCGACACAGAGTCAGCCCAAGGCACCGGGCACTACTTCCCCAAATGTCTCCTCGGCACCTGCACCGACCACAGCACCACAGGGCACTCAGCCGCAGACGGCACCACCGACACCGGCTGAGACGGCAGGCAATATCATTGCACCGAATCCATACTAAATTCTTATGAAAAAAAGTGTATGAATAGAGAAAATTCTCTGTTTCTACACTTTTTTTAGATTGTTCGTAAAATAATACTCTGTTTTTGTGTTTTATCCTTGGCAATTTGCCAAATAATTGTTATACTATTATCTAGGTCAGTGTGCGAATTCATAGCGCACGCTTCACTATGCAATATTTACATTTGTAGGAGGAAAATCAAATGGCAAGAAAAATGAAAACCATGGATGGTAATCATGCAGCAGCTCATGCATCATATGCATTTACAGACGTTGCAGCGATCTATCCGATTACCCCGTCATCTGTTATGGCAGAAGCCACAGACGAATGGGCAACCGACGGAAGAAAGAATATCTTCGGTCAGACAGTACAGGTAACTGAGATGCAGTCTGAGGCCGGTGCAGCAGGTACTGTACACGGCTCTTTATCGGCAGGTGCATTAACAACCACATATACCGCATCCCAGGGTCTGTTATTAATGATTCCGAACCTTTACAAAATTGCCGGCGAGCAGCTTCCGGGTGTATTCAACGTATCCGCTCGTGCATTGGCAAGCCATGCTTTATCAATTTTTGGCGATCACTCCGATGTATACGCTTGTCGTCAGACAGGCTGTGCGATGTTGTGCGAATCCAGTGTACAGGAAGTTATGGACTTGACACCGGTTGCGCATATGGCAGCAATCAAGGGAAAAGTTCCGTTTATCAATTTCTTCGATGGTTTCCGTACTTCTCATGAGATTCAGAAAGTAGCAACTTGGGATTATGCAGATTTGGAAGATATGGTAGATTTAGATGCAATCGATGCGTTCCGTAAGCATGCATTGAATCCAAACCACCCATGCCAGAGAGGTTCTGCACAGAATCCGGATATTTTCTTCCAGGCAAGAGAAGCCTGCAACCCATATTATGATGCATTACCGGGTATTGTTCAGGATTATATGGACAAAGTCAATGCAAAGATTGGTACAGACTATAAATTATTCAACTATTATGGTGCACCGGATGCAGAGCACGTGATTGTTTCTATGGGTTCTGTCAATGATACTATTGAAGAAACCATTGATTATATGATCAAGGGCGGCGCCAAAGTCGGCGTAGTTAAAGTTCGTTTGTACAGACCATTCTGTGCAGATTCTTTTGCTGCAGCCATTCCTGATACCGTAAAACAGATCTCCGTATTAGACAGAACCAAAGAACCCGGATCTTTAGGCGAGCCGTTATACTTAGACGTAGTTGCCGCTTTAAAGGGAACCAAGTTCAATGATACTCCTATTCTTTCCGGACGTTATGGCTTAGGTTCGAAGGATACGACTCCGGCTCAGGTTGTAGCAGTTTACAACAACACAGCAAAAAAGAGATTTACCGTTGGTATCGTAGATGACGTGACCAATCTCTCTCTGGAACTGGGTGCTCCACTGGTTACTACTCCGGAAGGCACAACCAACTGTAAATTCTGGGGTCTGGGTGCAGATGGTACCGTAGGTGCCAACAAGAACTCCATCAAGATCATTGGCGACAACACGGATATGTATGCTCAGGCTTACTTTGACTATGACTCTAAGAAGTCAGGCGGTGTGACGATGTCTCATCTGCGTTTTGGACATACACCGATTAAATCCACCTATCTGATTCGTCAGGCCAACTTCGTAGCCTGTCATAATCCTGCTTATGTACGTAAGTACAACATGGTTCAGGAATTGGTAGACGGCGGTACGTTCTTGCTGAACTGCCCATGGGATATGGATGGACTTGAGAAACATCTTCCCGGACAGGTGAAGAAATTCATCGCAGATCACAACATCAAGCTTTGCACTATTGACGGTGTTAAGATTGGTATTGAGACCGGTATGGGTCCGACACGTATCAATACCATCTTACAGTCTGCATTCTTCCAGTTGACAGGTATCATTCCGGCTGAGAAGGCAAACGAATTGATGAAAGCAGCAGCCAAAGCAACTTACGGACGTAAGGGCGAGGATGTTGTTATGAAGAACTGGGCTGCAATCGATGCAGGCGCTAAGGGTGTGGTAGAGATCAAGGTTCCGGATTCTTGGAAATCTTGTGCAGACGAAGGTCTGGATATGGCTCATGTAACCAACGGAAGAAGAGATGTTGTGGACTTTGTAAATAACATTCAATCCAAAGTAAACGCACAGGAAGGCAACTCTTTACCGGTATCTGCATTTACAGATTATGTAGATGGTTCTACACCATCCGGCTCATCTGCATTTGAGAAACGTGGTATTGCAGTGAAGGTTCCGGTATGGAATTCCGACAATTGTATTCAGTGTAACTTCTGTGCTTATGTATGTCCTCATGCTGTAATCCGTCCGGTTGCTATGACCGCAGCAGAAGCAGCAAAGGCTCCGGCTGATATGAAGAGTATCCCAATGACCGGTATGCCGGAATATAAATTTGCTATGACGATCTCTGCTCTTGACTGTACCGGATGCGGTTCTTGCGCAAACGTATGTCCGGGCAAAAAGGGCGAGAAAGCTCTTACGATGCAGAGCCTGGAAGAGAATCTTGGCGAGCAGGCAATCTCCGAATTTGGTCAGACTTTACCGATCAAAGAAGAGGTTCTTACAAAGTTCAAAGAGAATACCGTAAAGGGAAGCCAGTTCAAACAGCCATTGCTTGAATTCTCAGGCGCATGTGCAGGCTGCGGCGAGACTCCTTACGCAAAATTAATCACACAGTTGTTTGGTGACAGAATGTACATTGCCAATGCAACCGGATGTTCTTCAATTTGGGGCAACTCTTCACCATCGACTCCTTATACGGTCAATGCCAAGGGACAAGGTCCTGCTTGGTCAAACTCTCTGTTTGAAGATAATGCAGAATTTGGTTATGGTATGTTATTGGCTCAGAAGGCTTTAAGAGATGGCTTGAAGACGAAAGTAGAAGGCATTTTGGCTTCCGATCAAGCCGGTGCAGATGTAAAGGCCGCCTGCCAGGAATGGTTGGATACGTTTAGCTGTGGCGCTACCAATGGTACGGCTACTGATAAATTAGTTGCAGCACTGGATGGCATTGACTGCCCAATCTGCAAAGACATTGTAAAGAATAAAGATTTTATGGCGAAGAAGTCTCAGTGGATCTTCGGCGGTGACGGATGGGCTTATGATATCGGCTTTGGCGGTGTGGATCACGTACTTGCCAGCGGCAAAGATATCAACATCATGGTATTTGATACCGAAGTTTATTCCAACACAGGCGGACAGGCTTCCAAAGCAACTAAGACCGGTGCGGTTGCACAGTTTGCTGCAGGCGGTAAAGACACCAAGAAGAAAGATATGGCCAGCATTGCGATGAGCTATGGTTATGTCTATGTAGCACAGATTTCGATGGGTGCCGATTATGCACAGACTGTCAAAGCGATTTCAGAAGCAGAAGCTTATCCGGGACCATCTTTAGTTATTGCTTATGCTCCATGTATCAATCATGGCATCAAGAAGGGTATGGACAAGGCTCAGACAGAAGAGAAACTGGCAGTTGAGACAGGTTACTGGAACAACTTTAGATTCAACCCTGCTGCAGAGAACAAGTTCATGCTCGACAGCAAGGCTCCAACAGGCGGATATCAGGACTTCTTAAAGGGTGAGGTACGTTACGCATCTCTGGCTATGAAGAATCCGGAGAGAGCTGCCAAGCTGTTTGCTCAGAACGAAGCAGACGCAATGGATCGTTATGAATATTTGAAGAAATTGGTTACTCTGCACGAGAATAACTAATTAGAATGATAAGAGAGCGCTGCCTGATGATCGAGAGATTGTGGGCAGCGCTTTTTTT
>JAVXIV010000119.1:0-6626 GCA_036785645.1 Hungatella sp. | reverse complement strand
TATTTATTATTTTTTTCATCCTTTTCTCCTCTGCTCTTATACGCCTAGATAGGCTTTTTTTACCTCTGGATTTACCAGTAATTCTCTGCCCGGACCCTCTAATGCAATGTGTCCTGTCTCCAATACATAACCGCGATCCGCAATGGAAAGTGCCATGGAAGCATTCTGCTCAATGAGAAGAACCGTTTTGCCGCGGTCTCTGATTTTTAAAATCAATTCAAAAATCTCTTCTACAATAATCGGTGCCAAACCCAGTGAGGGTTCATCCAACATAATGAGATCCGGATCCATCATCAGTCCTCTTGCAATCGCAAGCATCTGCTGCTCACCGCCGGAAAGACTGCCTCCCGCCTGATCCACTCGCTCTTTCAAGCGTGGGAACAGCACATAATTTTCTTCTATCAGCTCGTTGATCTGCTGTTTTGACAATGCCGGATTCCCCAGCGTACCTGCCATCAGATTTTCATATACCGTAAGTGAAGGAAATATTTTTCTTCCTTCCGGTACGTGGCTAAGCCCCATCTTTACAATCTTGTCCGGCGCTTTATTGGTGATATTTTCTCCTTTAAAAGTAATCGTGCCGGAAACTTTCTCAACCAAATTCGAAATCGACATCAGAGTGGTGGTCTTACCTGCACCGTTTCCGCCTATCAACGTGATAATTTCTCCTTGATTCACTTCCAAGCTAATATCGGTTAATGCGGAAATATAGCCATAGTTTACCGATAGATTTTCTATTTTAAGCATTTGCTCTTACCGCCTCTCCTGCAATGATTCCTTTTCCAAAATAAGCTTCATGTACTTGCTTATCGTTCTTGACATGTTCCGGATCACCCTCGCAGATTTTTTGACCAAAGCTTAAAACTAAAATTCGATTGCAGGAATTCATGACAAATTTCATATCATGCTCGATGACTGCAATGGTATAGCCATCGGCATTTAACCTTTTGATAAATTCCATCAAGGACTGCGTTTCCAATGGATTCATGCCGGCTGCCGGTTCATCCAAAAGAAGAATCTTCGGATCGAGTGCCAGTGCTCTGGCGATTTCCACTTTTCGCTGAACTCCGTATGCCAGATTGCCGGCCAGAGTATCCTGAAATTCAGAGAGTCCTACTTTTTCAAGTACCTCTAAGCCTTTTTCTACGATAAATTCTTCATCCCGTTTAAAGGTTTTTGTGTGAAGAATCGCATCTGCCAAGTTCGTCTTGGTACGGTTGTGAAATCCGATTTTTACATTATCCAGTACGGACATGTATTTGAATAGCTGAATATTCTGAAAAGTACGGGCCATCCCTCTTTTGGCAATTTGTTCCGGCCGAAGTCCGGTCACCTTTTCTCCGTTTAGAATAATATCGCCTTGAGTAGGTGCGTAGATACCGGAACACATATTAAAAAAAGTTGTTTTTCCTGCTCCATTGGGACCTATGATTCCAAAGATATCACCCTGCTCAATGGACATATCTACACCTTCTACTGCCTTCAAACCTCCAAAATATTTGCAGATTCCTTTTGCTTCTAACAGTGCACTCATGCTTTTGCCTCCTTTTTTACCAATTTGGGGTCTTCCTTTTTGGTAATTTTCTTTCCGGCCAAAATACTGTCGGAAGCACCGATGAGTCCCTGAGGTCTCCACCACATCATCACAATAATCAGAACCGCATAAGCAACCATACGCCATTGTCCTGCCGGACGCAAAACTTCTGTTAAAAGGTTTACGATAATCGATCCCGCAATGGGGCCAATCAGGGTTCCCTGACCACCGATAATCACCATCGATAAAATATTAAAGCCTTCGTCCAGAGTAAAGAAGGTGGAGTCAATAAATCTTACATAAGGTGCATAGGCAGCACCTACGACTCCTGCCCAAAAAGCACCGTACATGAAATTGAGTGCTTTATATTTTGAAGCTTCTACACCCAGAGATTTCGCTGCCAGCTGGTCTTCACGAATGGACATCCAAGCACGTCCCACTCTGGATTTCAATGCCCGGCTTGTGATGACGATAAACAATACCGCAATTGCTAAAAAGATAAAATAATAATCCTTGGATCCTTTGATCTGAAATCCAAATAAATTGGGAACCGGGATTCCTTTGATTCCCATAGGACCTCCGGTTACGCTCTCCCAGTTTAGCGCAATTAAGCGAACGATCTCGGAAAAGCCAAGTGTTACGATGGAGAGATAAATTCCCTTCATTTTCAAGGTAGGAAGTGCAATCAAAACACCAATCGCTGCGGTAATAATGCCCGCAATTGGGATCAGAAGCCAAAAACTCATACCATATCGGGTGGATAAAATCGCTTCGCAATAAGTACCTATACAGAAAAATCCTGCATGCCCAATGCACATCTGTCCACTATAACCATTAATTACATTCAAGGAACCCGCCAATGTTGCATACATCAAAATCCGGCAGAAAACTCCCATAGTATAGCTTTTTGGAAAAATGAACGGAATGGCAATCAACAAAATCAGCAAAACTGCCAGGACTACTATTTTATGTTTATTATAAAAAGCCTTTACATCCTCTAATTTTTTCAATATCATGGTCTGGCTCCTTTCTTGGATGCAAAACCTTCCGGTTTAATCAGCAGCACGATAATCAAAAACGCAAAGGCAAAGATATCGCGGTAGCTTGCAGAAGAAACGGTAATGCCCAAGTTCTCTATGATACCAATGCATAATCCACCAAGTGCGGAACAGCGAATATCCGTTAGGCCGCCCAGTACGGAAGATGAAAATGCTTTCATGCCCAGAGATCCGCCCATCGTGGCTCCCAAAGTCTGATAATAGATCGAGAGCAGCATACCTGCCACACCGCCGAGACTGCAGCCAATACAATTGCCGATCATAGCTGTGCTCTTTACATTAATGCCCATCATATAGGCTGCCGTCTTATCCTGGCTGACTGCCCGGAGAGCAATGCCCCATTTGGTCTTGTTAAAAAATACAGATAAGGTAATTGCCAATACCAAAACCGTTACAATGACAAGAATCTGCACCATCGAAATCTGAACGGAACCGATATGAAAAGTGCGGTTATCAATGACATTCAACATCGGCTTTTGATTGGGTCCGAAGAAAATCTGAGCCAAATTTTTGATCAACATGCTGACACCGATGGTACATATCAAAGAAATATGCCGCGGAGCATTGAAAAAATGTTCGTAACAAACTTTATAGATAAACATACCGACTACCCAGGAGGCCAAAAAGCTTGCTGCCAGGCCCAGCAATAGATTATTTCCAAAAAATTCGAATGCATAAAATGCAGCGAATGCTCCTATCATGATTACCTCGCCATGGGTAAAGGTAACCATCCCTACTACACCAACAACTACTGAGTAACCAATGGCCATCAGTGCATAAATTGCCCCCTGGCACAAACCATTGATTAGCTGATTCAGAAAATATTCCATAGTTTTCTCCCAATATGATTTTTATTTGTGGCCACTTTTATGGATGAGATGCCCATCATCCTACTGCATAATGGGCATCTCAAGTTCCCCTATCACTCCTTTGAATAGTCAAAGCCTTCTTTTATAATATACTTTCCGTCTTCCACACCACAGATCAGATACTGACGAGTGATATCGCCGTCCACATTGAATTTAATGGCTCCGGTAACCCCTTCCAATTCTACTTTGGCAAGGTTATCGCGAATTGCCTGACGGGTGATTTCTCCATCTCCACATGCTCGAATCGCTTCTGCAAGCAAGCTAATGCAATCATAGGCACAAACCGGATGAATGGTTGGTTCAAATCCTGCTTTCTTTACAAACTCATCTTTCCATGCCATCAGATCCTGATTCTCCGGATCAAAGTAGAATGGAGAAGTTAAAAGTAATCCTTCCGCATTCTCTCCGCAGAGATCCAATAGCTGCTGAGAAGTTCCGGGGCCTAACGTAGTGATCGGGACATCCCAGTTGCTGCTCTTAATCTGATTGATAATCTGTGGAACCGCGCCCTGATCCATAATGCATATTACTTCCGGCTCAGCTACCTTCAGTTTCGTAATCAAAGAGGAGAAGTCTTTCTCATCCTGTACATAATTAACGGTCTCTACAATTTCAAGTCCCAATGCATCGCACTCTTTTTTGAAATTATCAAAGCATGATTTTCCCCAATCACTGTTGATGTAAATGACTCCTAATTTTTTTACTCCCATATATTTATCGAGAATATACTTTGCGTAGAATGGTGCCTCGCCATCCTGACGCCCCATGATACTGAAGCAAAAATCACTCATACCTGCATAATCCGGATTGGATGCACTCGGTGATAGCTGTACCAAACCGGCTTCATCTACGATCGGTGCATTGGCCATAGAACAGCCACTGGTAAAGTCACCAATAATCGCCATGATCTTTTCATCATCTGCAAATTGACGCGCAAGGTCAGAACTTTCCTTCTGATCTCCTTTGGAATCCTTTACTACCAATTCTAATTTATGACCATTGATTCCTCCGGCAGCATTAATCTTATCGACTGCCATCTGAGTTCCTACTTCAAATCCTTTGCCATATTCGGCATTCGTTCCGGTTAATGGTGCAAGTACACCCAATTTAATTGCCTCATCTGCTGCAGGAGCACTGGTTTTTGAAGCGCCACAACCGGTTAAACTGCCGAAAGAAAGGCCAACGCATAACGTAAGTGCAAGTATTTTTTTCATGGTATCCTCCTTTTATATGAAAATATTTTATAATTTATTTATGGAAGTGAAGCTTACAGCTTGCACAACCTTGCGCAATGGTTTCATTTAGATCTAAAGTGAGTCCCATAGCCTCTGCAATACCACGATCTCCGTCCATTGCCATATCGCAAAGAAGTTCACAGGTTTTATCATCAAATCCCAGTTTCTTCCAAGAGCTTGCAAGTGCACAATAGTGGAAATCTACGGTTACATGATCATGGTCTGCTTGGATATGATCCATATGGAAAGTTTGTGGTCCAACAGATTCCTCGGTTCCCAAAAATGCATCTTTAAAATCTACACAATTGCTTGGATCCTGACACATGGCTTTGAAATTTGCTCCATGAACCAACCCACACCGTTTGATTGCTCTGCGAATAATCGGCTCGGCATCAATTCCTGCTTTTACCATTTCATCATAGATCAGCCCCATCCATGCTGCACGATGTTCAATTTGTGCGCGATTGATGTCAACCTTTTCCTCTACCTTGTTTGCTACGTTTTTGATGTTTGACATGTTCTTTTTCCTCCTGATTTGGTTTTATTGTTATCCAGTTGCATTTTGTAAAAAACTGCTAATATACTATTGATGCACCACTGGTATACCACTGATACTATCACGAGATATGTTATTTTGCAATACCAAATATAAAATATGTTAGTATTGAACATCTTTTCTATATTTTCTTGTGCATATTTACCAATCCTTTTTTATGACAATTCTTTCCACTTCCCAAAATTTCATATTTTCTTATTGCTTGTTTTAAATCTCAATGTTATGATGTGACTATAAACTTGATTTTTTACAAGGATATCACAGATAATAAAACAGCAAACTGATTTGGAGGATATGCAATATGATAGAGCGCAACTCACAACTGACTCTCAAGGAGCAAATCTACACCGCACTATTTGAACAGATTATCATGGGCAAATATTGTGATGTTCATGTTTTAAATGAGAAGTTGTTGATGGAAGAATTCGGCGTCAGTAAATCACCGGTACGAGAAGCGTTGATTGAATTATGCAACGAGGGGGTCTTGCGTAACATTCCGCGATATGGCTACGAAATCATATGCCCGTCCGAACGTGAAGTTGCTCAGATCAGAGATTATCGGATTCTTTTAGAATGCGGTGCTCTCAACCAATACTGGGATATGATTACAAAAGAAGATTGTAAACGATTAGCAGAAATTTCCGATCAGGATAAGCACGGATCTCACAATTCTTTGGAACACTGGCGTCAGAACAGCCTCTTTCACTTGGAATTGATCTCCTGCTATCAAAATGATTATCTCTATCAGAATCTAAAGAGTTCTCTTCGGGTTCTTTCACGCGCCTATGCACAATTTCATTGGGATACCCGACATAAAACTGCATTCTTAAGCACTTCAGATCCACATAGTTCATTTTTATTTTATATCAAAGAGGGCAACAAAAAAGAGGCCTTGGAGTGCCTCAAAAATGACATTTGCGCATTTGAAAACGACCACTGACGGTCACAATATATGCCTTTGCAATTGCCCTTATTTTTTTTGATTTTGTGTCGAAATAAATATAAGGATCTTTGTATTTATAACCGCCGCGGAAAAGGAGGATTCGCAATGCATATAAACTTCGGAATCAGTCCAGGCAACATGACAAGTTTTCACAGAATCAATCAGAGCATCGCAGCGAAAAACGGTCATCGAGGCTCTGAACTGCTTTCAAAAGCAGATCGCAGGGATCGTGCTATCATCAGTCCACAAGGACAGAAAAATAACCTTTTAGAGCAACTGATGAAACAAAAGACCAATATCACGGATCGGAAAAATGCCTTAATAAGCTCGACACTTGAAAATGGAGGTACCTTAGACACCATTAAATCTCAGTTGAAAAGCTACGATGAGCAGATGAAGTCCGTTGATGAACAAATTGCCGAATTAATGAC
>JAVXIV010000118.1:0-6631 GCA_036785645.1 Hungatella sp. | reverse complement strand
TGGAGATAACACAAAAACAACAAGTGCAGAAACAACAGCAACCACAGAAACAACAGCAACCGCAGAAACCACAGCAACCGCAGAAACCACAGCAACCGCAGAAACAACAGCTGCAAAAGAGCAGCAAACAATCACCTTCGTGTTGGATTGGACCCCCAATACCAATCACACCGGACTTTATGTAGCACAGGAAAAAGGCTATTTTGAAGAAGCAGGAATTAAACTGGACATCGTGCAGCCGCCGGAAGATGGTGCAGAAGTGCTGGTTGCTTCCGGAAAAGCACAGTTTGGAGTGTCATTCCAAGATAGTTTGGCCCCGGCATTTGCAGGAAAAAGTCCACTTCCGATCACGGCAGTTGCGGCGCTCATTCAGCACAATACATCCGGTATCGTTTCACGAAAAGGAGAGGGGATGGATCGCCCCAAGGGACTGGAAGGCAAAAAGTATGCGACTTGGGATATGCCGGTAGAAAAGGCTATGATGCAAAATGTGGTCGAAGGTGACGGTGGAGATTTCAGCAAAATCCAAATGATCCCGAGTACCGTGGATGATGAAGTGACTGCTTTAAAGAGTAAATCGGTAGATGCAATCTGGATTTTCTACGCATGGGCCGGAATTGCCACCGAGGTGAAAGGACTGGAAACCGATTATTTCGCATTTAAGGATCTGAATCCGATATTTGACTATTACACACCGGTTCTCATTGCAAATAATGACTTTTTGAAGAACGATCCGGATACAGCCAAAGCATTTTTAAATGCATTAAAAAAGGGTTATGAGGATGCAATTGCAGATCCGGAAGGATGTGCGGAAATTTTGCTGAAAGCAGATCCGACCTTGGATCGGGAAATTGTTATGAGCAGCCAGAAATGGCTGGCAGATCAATACAAGGCAGAAGTGCAGGAGTGGGGCTATATTGATCCGATTCGCTGGAACGGATTCTATAACTGGCTCAATGCAAACAAATTAGTGGAAAGCGATCTGCCGGAAAATACCGGTTTTAGTAATGACTATCTTCCACAGTAAGGATAAACAAGATGGCAGAATTGACAACGCATCATATAGCGAAACAATTTGATGGTAAAACTATTATAGAAGATGTTAATATCACGCTGCACGAGCATGAAATTGTCTGTATTCTGGGAATGAGCGGGGTCGGTAAAACGACCCTGTTCAATATCATTTCAGGACTGGTAAGACCGGATGAGGGGGAAGTTTTTCTGGATGGTATCGATATCACCGGAGAGACCGGTAAAATCAGTTATATGCTGCAAAAGGATTTACTTTTGCCCTACCGTACCATGGAAGATAATGTTGCGCTGCCACTTCTGATTCGCGGTGAGAAAAAAAAACAGGCCAGAGAAAAAGTGCGATTGCATTTTGGAAAATTTGGCTTGGAGGGTACCGAGCGTCAATACCCTCATCAGTTATCCGGTGGAATGCGGCAGCGTGCGGCATTGCTGAGAACCTATCTGTTTTCGCAGAGTGTGGCGCTTTTGGATGAGCCGTTTAGTGCGTTGGATACCATTACCAAGGCAGCCATGCATCGCTGGTATTTGAAGGTGATGGAGGAAATTCAGCTGTCGACGTTATTCATTACGCATGATATTGATGAGGCAATTCTGCTCTCTGACCGTATCTATCTGCTCACCGGACAGCCGGGAAGTATCACAGATGAGATTGTAATTCGGGAGAGCAAACCCAGAGCAATTGATTTTAATTTGACGGAAGACTTTTTACAGTATAAAAAAAAGATTATTAAAAAACTCGGAATGTAGTGCAGTTGCTCTTGCTTTTGCAAGAGCTTTTTGCTATACTCTATTCATAGATTTCAGTTTTGCTTTCTATGGCAGAACTTATTCTTTTAATTTTGGCAGATCGCCGGATCATCACAAACCGAATGATTATCATTCTATTATTACAACACGAACCGATTTTTTTTGTAACCCATTTTTTGTTTTATTTTGAAAAAAGGAGAATTAAAGTATGGTAAAAATAAAATACCGGATAATCAGTCTGGTTTTAATTGTGCTGCTTTTTCAGACCCCCATGGAGGTTTATGCCCGGGGAGAGATGCTGACGGGATGGCAATGGATCGATGGAAACTGTTATTATCTGGCAGAAGTTCCAACGGCAGAGTATCCTCTGGGAGCCATGTATGCAAACACGGTTACTCCGGATGGTTATTTGGTAAACAGCAGTGGGGCTTGGATAAATGAACAAGGGATTGTGCAAGATATGCCGGGAACAGGAACTCGAACGAACGGCAGCGGCAACACGTTCGGCGGAGGAAGCAGTGGAAGCGGAGGAAGCAGTGGCAGCGGAGGAAGTAGTAGCAGCGGAGGAAGCAGTGGCAGCGGAGGAAGTAGTAGCAGTGGGGAAAGTGCGGGAGATATGAGACCCAAGCCGGAGATACCGGAGACACCAACTCCGCCGCCGTCTCTTCCGGCAAGTCCGGCGGATGCAGAACAACGATACACCTATACCATTCGCTATCAAGACATCGATACGAAAGAAATACTGCGGGAAGTCCTTGGAGAAGCGTCGAAAGATACCAAAATAGCCGTTGCACATGTTGCCATTGATGCATATGAGATTTGTGAGCGGCAGCCGGAATATCTCATGCTTCATTTTGATGGACAGACAGAGGCTATCTACTACAAGCGTATTCCATTGGCAAGTCCCGGCGATGCGGTCATGGTGGACTGGGAAGTGCGATTTACAGATGCAAAAACAAAGCAGAGAAAGTTGGCGGAAAGCAGAAGCGGAACGATAAGAGAAGGTGGAATTGTCTCGGTCAATTACTTAAGCACGCTCATCGATGCGGACCGAGTGGTATGGGAAGCTGTGGAAACTCCACCCCTCAATTTAGAGGTCTATGGTCCCGGAAATCAGATTTATGACATCCAATATGAATCGGTTGGCAAGCTTCCGGAAGAACCGGATCCCGATCAAAAAGCCAAGGAATTGTTAGCTTGGTATGTGCAGAAAGGTAAGGAGCTGGAGGGTGGGATCACGGGGGAGAACTCCGGACAGATCGTAGATTCTCGCATCCTTGTTTTGGATCAGATGCAAAATGATATCAGAATCCGAACACTGATAGGTCAGATTGCAGACACTTACCCTCATGCTTTTTACATCATTGGCAAAAATCATCTGCCAAATGGAATGGTGCTGGCTGCACATTTTGGTGGGGAGGTACAATATTCCGCTGCTACGGAAGAGACGATTCGCATTGGAGACGATCAATATACCGTTGTGAGAATGTGTGTCACAAGAAGTTTTGATGCTGCTTCTTGCGGTCATCAGTGGCAGGTGGTGCGGGATCATCCGGCAACTTGTCTGCGCCGGGGAAGGAGTGTATATGGATGTGAACTGTGTGGAGAGGAACGAGAAACTTACATGGCGGCATTTGGACATTGGGATCAAGAGGGCGACTTGTGTTGTGACCGCTGTGGGAAACGAATAGAGGGAGAAGAACCGGATCCGGTGCATTGGAATATGGGTGATCTGCAGGCGCAGGAGCTGGACGGAACGGTGTATTTGTTTGAATGTATCGATCAGAACTATTTCGATCAGACCGAGACGCAGGAGCAATCTGCATTATTTCTCTGTACGACGATCATCCCGGCAGATCTCGGATCTCGCTATGTGTATGAGAAAAAAGCAGATGGTACCTATGAATATGTGTTCTATCCGGGACCGATTGTGAATTTCGGTACCGGTAGTGACTATAAATATTCAAAGATCCGTCGCTGGTTAAAAGATGCCGAAGGATCCTTGAATCAGATCTCTACGGCAGCCATCGGTGTGAACTATGCCTATCTGGGTGCTACCCAAGAAGGTCAATATAGTCAGTTGATGGGAGATTCCTTGAAACCCTATTATATTGGGCATCAGAAGATGACCGATAAGCTGTTTAGTTTGTCGGTAGAAGAAGCACTGCACTATAAGGATCATCTTTGGAGATTTGATGGAAGCGGAGTGGACAATCCGGATTCCCAATATGGAACTTTTTCAAAAGGATATTGGCTGCGGAATCCCTGTGGGAATCGTTTGGAGGATCAAAGTGGCTTTGCATACGCAGTTGATGTGGTAACCGGAAATATACATCCTCAGGCGATTCAACCGGCTCTTGGAAGCACAGAGGAAGAATTCAATGTGACCGGAATCATGGGGGTCAGACCGGCTTTTACGATGAGACAGGATTAGAAAAAATCTAATTGTTTGGAAGCGTTACGATAAAATAGATCATTGAGATTGGGAGAAAAACGAGATGAAAAATACAATAAAACAGAGCGTGAAACGGATTGGAATATGTTTGATGATCCTAGTATTTATGGAACAGAATCTGCTGCCTATCATGGCAGGCATAGGAGTGAATTCGGAAATTGGTCAAGCGATACATCGGATAAAAAAAGAGATAGCCACTTCGTCAGAGGCCACTCCATCTGCTGCCGAGAAAATTGCACTTTTAGATTCTGCTACCGGAGATTTGTGGAAGCATTGGAATGGAGATATGGATTTTGCCGGTAGCGGCACAAAGAGTGATCCTTATCGGATCTCTTCACTCTCGGAACTCATGGGATTATCTGAGATTGTTGCATCGGGAACCTCCTTTGCGGGGGAATATCTGGAACTGACCGGAGATCTTGATCTGGGTGGACTGCAGATTCAAGATGGAAACTGGAATCCGATCGGCTGGTATCAGAACCAAAGTGATTTATCCGGTGCCGTGCTGCATCCGTTTCGGGGATATTTTGATGGTTTAGGGCATACGATTTCCGGTTTGAAGATCATCAGTACCACCCTGAATTTGCAAAATGTGGGATTATTTGGTGTTCTGGATGGTGGATCGGTACATAATCTGAAGGTTGCTGCGGATACCATAAGTGGCGGCGAGAATGTGGCAGTGCTTGCCGGAGCCATAAAAGGGAATGCAGAAATTCATGAGGTTATAGTCTCCGGTTTTGTTTCTTCTGATGGCAATGCCGGTGGAATCGCCGGAGAGATCACCGGAGGCAGTCAACATGCCACGATCGAAAATTGCAGTGCCGATGGCATTGTAATAAATTCGGAAAATAAAACAGGATACGTAGGGGGGATTGCCGGTAACGTGCAAAAGGCCGATCTGGTGGATAACGTGGTTCGCACCTACGATGGAGACTCCAACCGCATTCAGGGCAAGGGCTATGTTGGCGGAATCGCCGGGCGCATGAACCTTTCCAATCTCTATAATTCTTATGTAAGTGGAACCATTGGTGGAAATGGAACGGTTGCAGTGGGCGGCATTGTGGGGAAATATGAGAGTGGAAATTTGATTCTGGCCAGATTTGCAGGAGATATTTCCAGAACCAATCATGGAAGCGCAGCGAGGGAAGGAACTTTTGTCGGAACCAGAGAAAGTCGTCATAATTTTAGTTACGGAACGGAAAAAAGCAGCAATTTAGCTTACTTATTTACTGTGAACGGCGCCATGGCAAAGCAGGTGTTTGGAAGTAATATAGACGGAGATAATCGTTTTCCCAGAACGGCACATATTGGATATTGGACAGATCATGAGAAAAAATATAAGACGGTGTCCGGTTCCACCGAGACCGGATCCGGTGATCGCTATTTCTATGAAGAATTGGAAGCAGCGGTGAAATATATTATGACACAGAAACTGGATCAGGCCTTTACTGCAAATGCTACTACAAAAAACTCCTTATTCCGATTGGATCATTTTGCACCGGGCTACCAAGGGGAGCCGATGAAAGGCTATCTGGTATCCGTACCGCGGATCGATGTAAAGAATGCCGGAGGAACGTATGATACGGATGTGGCAGCTTTGACGGCATTGCCATCCGGAAATAATTCTTATTACCGCCCAATTGATAAGGATCATCCATCTGCGGTGGCATCCGGCATGACGGTGACGGTGGTGACTGCTCCTAAAAATACGGATGGAAATCGCTATCAGATGGTATATGACGAGAATGAGGCGGGGAAAGTACAGCCTCCCACATATTTGAACGATTTTGGAGATCCGATTCCGATGGCTTATATTACCGGCGGAACGTATTCTTTTGAGATGTCGTCTTGTGATACAGAGCTGAATGCCAAGTATGTAAAAGTGACCACCAAGCTGACCATGACTCCGGCAGAGACGGCACTTTGCGTGATCCATACCCGAAGTGGAGACCGGAAAAATCCTTCTATTACCACTGAGGTTAAAAATGCAGAGGGCATTCTGATTGCGAGATATCTGGACGGTATACAGGATGCGACGGTACAGGTACAGCCGGTCCCGATCCATGCCGAGCAGAACAACACCGGCACCACATCGGATAAGACCGTGAAATGGTCCGTGGATGATATAGACCTACTCACCAACGCATCGGAGACCGGGTACACGGAAAAGGACGGAAAAGTCATTCCGAACGTGTCCTCTGCCTTTATTCAGGACATCATCACCAAAGAAGTTCAGGCACAGATCCATGACAACTACCGGAATAAGATTAACAACACGATCTATACCAAGAGTGCGGTTGTGACCGCAGCCACCAACCCCGCCACCTCCGTGGACAACGTGGCAGTATACGGCAACAGCCGGGTGAACGTGACATTCCAGATCGTTGACAATACCAC
>JAVXIV010000117.1:0-6631 GCA_036785645.1 Hungatella sp. | reverse complement strand
AAAGTCAATGCCAAGGGGGAAGAAGAACTCTATCAAGGAAAGACCGGAGTGTGGCCGGATGATGCTCTGGATCAGCGATTGCGGGATGCCGGAATTCCGTTTGCGGAGGAGATTAAGGAGCGGGCTTCTCCACTGCTTTCCTTCTTGATGTCTTGGATTATGCCAATCCTCATGTTTGTCCTGATCGGACAGCTGATGGGGAAAATGCTGCAGAAGAAGATGGGTGGTTCCAATGCCATGACCTTTGGTAAATCCAATGCCAAGATCTATGCGGAGTCCGAAACCGGAAAAACCTTCGCGGATGTGGCGGGACAAGAGGAAGCCAAAGAAGCGTTAAAAGAGATTGTAGATTTTCTTCACAATCCGCAGAAATATGCTGAAATCGGAGCAACCTTACCCAAGGGAGCTTTGCTGGTAGGACCTCCCGGAACCGGAAAAACTTTGTTGGCTAAAGCGGTGGCGGGAGAAGCCAAGGTACCGTTTTTTTCCATCTCCGGTTCGGAGTTTGTAGAGATGTTCGTTGGTATGGGAGCTTCCAAGGTTCGTGATTTATTTAAACAGGCCAATGAAAAAGCACCTTGTATCGTATTTATCGACGAGATTGATACCATTGGTAAGAAGCGTGACGGAAACGGTATGGGCGGTAATGACGAGCGGGAACAGACTTTAAATCAATTATTGGCGGAGATGGATGGTTTCGATGGCAAGAAAGGTGTCGTCATTTTGGCAGCGACCAACCGACCGGAATCTCTGGATTTGGCATTATTAAGACCGGGACGGTTTGACCGGCGTATTCCGGTAGAACTGCCGGATATGAAAGGCCGTGAAGCAATTCTCAAGGTGCATGGCAAGAATGTAAAAATGGATGATACCGTAGATTTTAAAAATATTGCCAGAGCCACTTCCGGTGCCAGTGGTGCAGAACTTGCCAACATTATCAATGAGGCTGCATTAAGGGCAGTACGCATGGACCGAAATGTCGTTACCCAACAAGATATGGAAGAAAGTGTAGAAGTAGTGATTGCCGGTTATCAGAGAAAAGAGTCCGGTGTGTCGGTCAATGAAAAGAAGATCATTGCGTACCATGAGGTGGGTCATGCTCTGGTAGCGGCAGGACAGAGTCATTCGGCACCGGTTCATAAGATCACCATTATACCGCGTACTTCGGGCGCTTTGGGGTATACGATGCAGGTAGATCAAGACGAACGCTATCTGATGAGCCAGCATGAGGCATTTAATAAGATTGCCACTTTTACCGGCGGACGTGCGGCAGAGCAGCTGATCTTTCACTCGATTACAACGGGAGCATCCAATGATATTGAACAGGCAACCAAGCTGGCCAGAGCGATGATCACCCGATATGGCATGAGTGATCAGTTTGGCATGGTGGCACTCGAGACGGTGAACAATCAGTATTTGGGTGGAGATACCTCACTTGCCTGTTCTCCCGATACGGCGAAGATAGTCGATGAAGAAGTTGTGAAGATGGTGGGAGAGGCTTATGAGAAAGCCACGAAGATTCTAAAGGAGCATGAACCCAAGCTTCATGAGATTGCCGATTACCTGCTGGAGAAAGAGACGATCACCGGTGAAGAATTTATGGAGATTCTGAATCGGGAAAATTCTTCGGAAGATGAGAAATAGAACTTGATTTTTTTCGTAAATGGGTTATAATTCAATATATGAGCAGATGTTCATACATTGAATGTAGAAGGATCCATAAAAGAGATCTTATATAGGAGGATAACCCCATGAAGAAGAAATTCAAATTAGAAGATTTGGACTGTGCCAATTGTGCAGCCAAGATGGAAGATGCAATCAACAAGATTGACGGAGTACGGGAAGCTACAGTGAGTTTTATGACACAGCGTCTGGTGATTGATGCAGATGATGTACGATTTGATGATATTATGAAAGAGGTAGTTGCGGTCTGCAAGAAGGTAGAACCGGATTGTATGATTCAATTCTAAACAAAATTCCAGAAACGCGAAAAGACCCGCATGTCAGAAATTTGATAGGTGGGTCTTTTTGTTAATTCCTTCCAAAACATCCAAGAAATACCGAACAAGTGTTTGCAAAAGCGCGGACAATATGTTATGATAACGAGAGAAACCGATTAGATCACTATACAGATATGAGGAGTTTAGGTATGGCAAAGCAATATATTAAAATACGCGGTGCGAATGAACACAATTTGAAAAATATATCCTTGGATATTCCCAGAAACGAACTGGTAGTTTTGACCGGCCTCAGTGGATCCGGTAAATCTTCTCTGGCTTTTGATACGATCTATGCCGAGGGGCAGAGACGCTATATGGAGTCGCTGTCTTCTTATGCTCGTCAGTTTTTGGGACAGATGGAGAAACCGGATGTTGAAAATATCGAAGGATTATCTCCTGCCATTTCCATTGATCAAAAGTCTACCAACCGAAATCCTCGGTCTACCGTAGGTACTGTGACGGAGATCTATGATTATATGAGACTTTTATATGCCAGAATCGGGATTCCGCATTGCCCGATTTGTGGAAAAGAGATCAAAAAGCAGACGGTGGATCAGATGGTGGATCAGATCATGACGTTGCCGGAGCGTACGAAAATTCAGCTTTTGGCACCGGTTGTGCGCGGTCGAAAGGGAGAACACAGCAAGGTTTTGGAACAGGCCAGAAAGAGTGGGTATGTTCGTATACGCATAGATGGCAACCTCTATGAGCTGAATGAAGAGATCAAGCTGGACAAGAATATCAAGCACAATCTCGAGGTAGTTGTAGATCGCTTGGTGGTCAAACCGGGCATAGAGAAGCGTCTGACCGATTCTATTGAAACCGTGATGGAGTTGGCCGGAGGCTTGATGACAGTGGATATCACAGGTCAGGATCCAATTAATTTCAGCCAGAGCTTTTCCTGCCCGGATTGTGGGGTCAGCGTGGATGAAGTGGAGCCCAGAAGCTTTTCTTTTAATAACCCCTTTGGTGCCTGTCCGGATTGTTTTGGATTGGGCTACAAGATGGAATTTGATGAAGAATTGATGATTCCGGATCCCACTTTGAGTATTGATGAGGGTGCGATTGTCGTGATGGGCTGGCAATCCTGCTCGGAGAAGGGAAGCTATACCCGAGCAATTTTGGAAGCTTTAGCTAAGGAATATAAGTTTCGTTTGGATACTCCATTTGAGAAATATCCCAAGAAGATTCACGATGTACTGATCTATGGAACCGAAGGTAAGGAAGTAAAGGTTCACTATAAGGGTCAACGTGGAGAAGGCATCTATGATGTGGCCTTTGAGGGACTGATTCAGAATGTGGCAAGGCGCTATCGGGAGACTTTTTCAGAATCTTCCAAGGCGGAATATGAATCTTTTATGAGAATTACCCCCTGTCCCTCCTGCGAGGGAAAGCGCTTGAAGAAGGAATCTCTGGCGGTTACCGTGGGGGATGTGAACATTTTTGATGCCACGAATATGTCGATTGTGAAGTTTCGAGAGTTTTTGGAGGAATTGCAGCTGACTTCTATGCAGCAGGCCATTGGCGCACAGATTTTAAAAGAGATCAAAGCCAGAGTCACGTTCTTGATTGATGTGGGACTGAATTATCTTTCCCTTTCCCGCGCTACCGGAACCCTATCCGGCGGAGAGGCACAGCGGATTCGTCTTGCCACACAGATTGGCTCCGGGCTGGTGGGTGTCGCTTATATTTTGGATGAACCCAGCATCGGATTGCATCAGAGGGACAACGATAAATTATTAAAGACCCTGCTGCATCTGCGGGATCTGGGCAATAGTGTACTGGTGGTGGAGCATGATGAAGATACTATGATGGCGGCTGATTGCATTGTAGATATCGGTCCCGGTGCCGGTGAACATGGCGGAGAAGTCGTTGCGGTGGGAACAGCCAAGCAGATTATGAGTTGTAAGAACTCGATTACCGGAGCCTATCTCAGCGGCAGAATGAAGATTCCGGTGCCGCAAGAACGCCGCCGTCCTACGGGATATCTGACCGTACGCGGCGCAGCAGAGAATAATTTAAAGAACATCGATGTGAAGATTCCTCTTGGGATCATGACCTGCGTGACCGGTGTTTCCGGTTCCGGAAAGAGTTCTTTGGTTAATGAGATTCTGTATAAGGCATTGGCGAAGAAATTAAATCGCGCCAGAACCATTCCCGGTAAGCATAAGAGGATTGAAGGGGTAGAACAGCTCGACAAGATCATTGCCATTGATCAATCTCCAATTGGGCGTACACCGCGGTCTAACCCGGCTACGTATACCGGTGTATTCGATATGATTCGGGATTTGTTTGCCTCGACCCCTGACTCAAAAGCAAAGGGATATCAAAAAGGGCGTTTCAGCTTTAACGTAAAGGGGGGACGCTGCGAAGCCTGCAGTGGTGATGGCATCATCAAGATCGAGATGCATTTTCTGCCTGACGTCTATGTTCCCTGTGAAGTTTGCGGAGGCAAGCGTTATAATCGTGAGACGCTGGATGTCCGGTATAAAGGCAAAAATATTTATGATGTGCTGAATATGACCGTGGAAGAGGCTTTGGGATTCTTTGAAAATGTTCCCTCCATCTATCGGAAAATTGTAACGCTTAGTGATGTGGGACTTTCTTACATTCGTTTGGGACAGCCTTCTACCGAATTATCCGGTGGAGAGGCACAGAGAATCAAATTGGCTACGGAGCTTAGCAAACGTGGGACGGGCAAGACGATCTATATTCTGGATGAGCCAACGACCGGTTTGCATTTCGCGGATGTGCATAAGCTCATCGAGATTTTGCGCCGTTTATCCGATGGGGGCAATACGGTGGTCGTGATTGAACACAACCTAGATGTGATTAAAACCGCGGATTATATCATTGATATTGGTCCGGAAGGCGGGGATCTGGGTGGCATGGTGATTGCAGAGGGAACCCCGGAAGAAGTTGCGGAGATTCCGGAATCTTATACCGGGCAATATGTGAAGAAGCATCTGAAATAGAGTGGATTGAAGCTGTAGGGATTTTCACGGAATTTGGACAGAGGGTATTGTATAAGTGCCGTGGATTAGGTATAATAGCACTTGATTCAGGAGAAATCCATACAAAATAGGAGGAATATTTGTGAATAGAGAGAAGATCATAGTGATTGATTTTGGTGGCCAGTACAATCAATTGGTTGCGCGCCGCGTTCGCGAGTGCAACGTATATTGTGAGATTTATTCATATAAAACAGACATAGAAAAGATCAAAGAGATGAATCCCAAGGGGATTATTTTGACCGGAGGTCCGAATAGCTGCTATGAGGAAGGTGCTCCAACCTGTTCGAAAGAACTGTTTGAACTGGGCATTCCGGTGCTGGGGCTCTGCTATGGTGCTCAGTTGATGATGCAGGTATTGGGGGGTAAGGTTTCCAAGGCACCGGTTCGCGAATATGGCAAGATTGAAGTTACCGTGGATCGCTCCTCCAAGTTATACAGTGATGTCTCAGAGCATACGATTTGTTGGATGAGTCATAATGATTATATTGCAGAGCCTGCTCCGGAATTTAAGATTATCGCACATACGGCGGATTGCCCAATTGCAGCGGTAGAGTGTGCAGAGCGGAATTTATATGCGATCCAGTTCCATCCGGAAGTTTTGCATACAGCGGAAGGAACCAAGATGCTGGGCAATTTTGTATATCAGGTATGTGGTTGCTCCGGAGATTGGAGAATGGATGCTTTTGTAGAAAATACCATTAAAAACATTCGCGAAAAAGTCGGAGATGGCAAAGCACTCTGCGCACTATCCGGTGGTGTGGATTCTTCGGTGGCAGCAGTGATGTTGGCGCAGGCGATCGGCGATCAACTGACTTGCGTTTTTGTAGATCATGGTTTACTTCGTAAAAATGAAGGTGATGAAGTAGAAGCTGTATTTGGTCCGAATGGTCCTTACAAACTGAACTTTATCCGTGTCAATGCGCAGGAACGTTTCTATGATAAATTAGCCGGGGTAGAAGAACCGGAGAAGAAACGCAAGATTATCGGGGAAGAATTTATTCGTGTGTTTGAAGAAGAAGCTAAGAAGATCGGCAAGGTGGATTTCTTAGTTCAGGGAACGATCTATCCGGATGTAGTTGAGAGTGGAGTCGGTGGAGAATCGGCAGTGATTAAATCTCATCACAATGTCGGAGGATTGCCGGATTATGTGGATTTCAAAGAGATCATTGAACCTCTTCGGGATCTATTCAAGGATGAAGTCCGCAAAGCCGGCTTAGAGCTTGGTATTCCGGAAAAACTGGTCTTCCGTCAACCATTCCCGGGGCCTGGTCTTGGAATCCGTATCATCGGAGAAGTGACTCCGGAAAAGGTAGCAATTGTACAGGATGCCGATGCGATATATCGCGAGGAGATCGCTAGTGCCGGTCTGGATCGCCAGATCGGTCAGTACTTTGCGGCCTTGACTAACATGCGCTCCGTCGGTGTCATGGGCGATGAGCGGACCTATGACTATGCTATTGCGCTGCGTGCCGTAACCACCATAGATTTCATGACCGCGGAATCTGCCGAACTTCCATGGGAAGTGATCGGGAAGGTGACTAGCAGAATTGTGAATGAGGTGAAGCACGTGAACCGGGTACTGTATGACTGCACCGGAAAACCACCGGCAACGATTGA
>JAVXIV010000116.1:3989-6639 GCA_036785645.1 Hungatella sp. | reverse complement strand
GCCAACATCTTTTAATGAGATCTTCTTCTCACCTTCTGTCTGATAGATAAGTTCTCCATCAAATTCCAACTCATCAGGTTCACATTCCAAATACTGTGCTGCTTTGGCAATGATTTTCTTTTTTAGGGTCTCACAGGTCTTCATCACTGCCATCCCGGTCAAATAGGTGGTACTCGATGCATAAGAACCGGAATCATAAGGTGATACATCCGTATCCACCCCATGCACCACAATATCTTCTACCGTACAATCCAAACAGTCTGCAGCAATCTGTGCCAAAATCGTATCACAACCGGTTCCCATATCCGACGCACCGATCATCAGGCTGTAAAAACCATCATCATTGACTTTAATGGCTACCGCACCTACATCGATTTGGGATATGGAAGATCCCTGCATCGCCATGGCAACTCCGATTCCGCGCACTTTTCCGTTCCCCATATCTTTCGATGGATATTTTGCATCCCATCCAATCATCTCTTTCGCTCTCGTAAGACAACGATCCAGTGCACAGCTATTGGCCGTCTCTCCATAATATGCCGGCATCACATCGCCTTCTCGAACCATATTCAATTCTCGCAGCTCTACCGCATCCATGGAAAGTTCTGTGGCTAATTCATTGACTGCAGACTCCACGGCAAAGATCCCCTGGGTTGCACCATACCCGCGATATGCCCCCGCAGACATCACATTGGTATAGACCACATCATAGGAAAATCGGTGCGCCTCCAAAGATTGATAAAGCGGTATCGACTTATGACCCGACAATCCTACTGTAGTCGGACCGTGTTCTCCATAAGCGCCTGTATTGGATAACGTATAGACATCCAAAGCCCGGATTCTGCCGTCCCGGTTTGCTCCCAAGGTAACCGTAATCTCCATCTCATGGCGTGGAGAAGATGCAATCTGAGATTCATAACGGCTAAATATCATCTTGGCCGGTTTTCCTGTCTTCATCGTGACTATCGCCGGATATACTTCTGAAACAATCGTCTGTTTTGCTCCAAAGCCACCGCCAATACGCGGTTTGAGCACTCGGATCTTGGATTTTGGAATATCCAGTGCATGAGCCAGAATTCTGCGTACATGAAAGGTAACCTGCGTAGAAGAAACCACATTGAGACGTCCATATACATCCAGATAGGTATAGGTACGGAAGGTCTCCATCATCGCCTGCTGATTCGCCTTGGTATGATAGGTATGTTTCAAAACAAGGTCACAATCCTTCAAAACTGCATCAATATCTCCATGCTCTTCACAATTGCTTGCACAGAGATTGCGTTTATTATGAGCCCCGACCGGTATATTGGTTTTCCAGTTTTCTTCCGGATGAATTAAAATATCATGATCCTTAGCTTGATGGAAATCCAAAATCGGTTCCAACGGAATGTAGGTGACCTTGATCATACGCATCGCTTGATCCACTACGGTTTCATCGTCACCTGCTACGATCGCTACCGCGTCTCCCACAAATCGTACTTTTTTATCTAAAATCAAGCGATCATAAGGACTGGGCTCCGGAAAGGTCTGCCCTGCCATGGTAAAGCGCTTGTCCGGAACATCTTTAAAAGAAAGAACGCAGGCAATGCCGGGTACTTTTTTAGCCATATCCGTATCGATCGCATCAATAATGGCATGCGCATGAGGACTTCTTAATACCTTCACCACCAAACAATCCTTCGGAGCCAAATCATCGGTATAAACCGGTTTTCCGGTGACCAATGCCATCGCATCCTTTTTGATAATCGGGGCCTGTACTGCACGAAATTGACTCTTCATCTATCTGCCGTCCTTTCTGCTTAAATATTTCTTTATCGCACGCAGCTGTCCAACATAACCGGTACAACGGCATAAATTACCGGTTAAATACTCTAAGATTTCTGCTTCACTTGGATTCACCAGTTCCTTCTCCATCGCCAAAACCGTCATAATGAAACCCGGACTGCAAAAGCCACATTGCTCTGCTCCCTCTTCTGCCAAAAATCTTCCAAACCTCTGGGCTTCTTCTTGAAGGCATTCTAAGGTAATTACCGATCTTTTATGCACTCTGGCCGCCAAAGTGGAACAGGATAAAATGGGTTTTTCATCCAGCCAAACGGTACACAAGCCGCAGTTTGCCGTTTCACAGCCACGTTTCACACTGTAACAGCCCTTTTCACGCAGCAAATCAATCAGAAGCTTGTCTGCTTCAATTTCTGCCTGAACCGACATTCCATTTAATAGAAATTGAATCTTCATCCTATGCTTCCCTCCTCAATCTGCTCCATCAGGCGCCTGATATAGATCTTAGCCAAATCTCTACGATATTCTTTGCCGGCTCGCAGATTACTGCCAAAATCATACTGTGAAACAATCGTTTCGATCAGCCGCTCGCGATCTGGGAGATCCTCTGCCTGTATGGCTTTGGCTCTGCTGGGTCTGGCCCCTACCGAAACCACCCACTGCTTGTCTTGTTGGGATACTGCTACTGCAATCAGTGGGAAATCCGTCTTGGTCTGACGCTGTGAAACATAGGCAGCCTTTCTCGGTGTCTTCTTTAAGATAATTCGTACCAAAATGTCATTGTCATAGGGCATCTGAGCAAATTCCCGCAGAGACACGATTCCGCCTTTATAAAGCTCTACCTCTGTATCAAATGCTAAAAAAGCAG
>JAVXIV010000116.1:0-3979 GCA_036785645.1 Hungatella sp. | reverse complement strand
TCCATAAATACTGCCGCCTACTGTCGCACTGTTTCGAAACTGGACTCCCACAATATGTCTCGTGCATTCTTTCATCACTCCACAAGAAAAGCTGTTTAATCCATCATGCAATTCTAATGCCCGAAGTGTAGTCATACAACCAATCCGAAACGCTTCCTCCGTCTCTTCTATCTTATCCAAACCAAGTCCGGACAGATCTACTACCGTCATCTTGGTATAATTTGCCATCTTGACCCAAAGCATCCCGCCAATCACCAAAGTACTCTTCTTCTGATTCAGCTCATATGCCTCTTCCAGGCTTGCAGCTTTCACATAATTTCTCGCTTTAAACACAGTATTCAACCCCCTTTTATTCAAAAGTATAGCATACATCATTCCAAAAATCTATCTGCCAAAATAAGTATCAAAAATGCTGCGTGCAATCGGTGCGGCTGTTTTTCCTCCTGAGCCGCCTTCTTCTACTATGACACTGATTGCAATCTGTGGATTCTCCGCCGGCGCAAATCCCACAAACCAAGCATGAGTTTCTTTTCCGGTCTCAAATTCTGCAGATCCGGTCTTGCCTGCCACGGTATAAGCATCGGTACGAAGTGCAGAACCGGTTCCGTACTCGACAACCCCACTCAGCAATTCCGTCAGTTTCTGTGCTTCTGCTGCGCTCATGAGTTCTCCAAAAGCAGCCGGCATGAATTGCTTGATATTCTCTCCGCCTACATTTTCAACATGATCCAGAAAATAGGGTTTCATCAACATACCGCCATTCGCAATCGCTGCTGTCAACATCGCATTGTGCATCGGGGTGATCTGCGTCGTGCCTTGACCAATCGAAGTTTGTAAAATCTCCCACATATCCGCTTTCGGTTTCATGTGATAAACACTTTTGGTATATGCAATGGACAATGGCTGTTCCGCATTAAATAAAAGCTGATTGGCCGTAGTGGAAAACGCTTCTAAATTTAGGGTCAAACCCAGATCAGCAAACGCACCATTGCAGGAATTGGCAAAAGCCTGTTCCAAGTTCTGGGTACCATGTGCTGTTTTGTGAAAACATTGAATGGTATAATCACCCTGCTCATAAATACCGTCACAATCGAATTGATAGTCCCCATAATCATCCGGATGTTCCCGCATATATTCCAAAGCGGTCACAATCTTGAATGTAGATCCGGGCGGATAGAGTCCTTGCGTGGCACGGTTTAAAAGCTGTGATCCGACCGCATCTTCCGCAGTCAGACGACTCCAATCCGCATCCAAATTATTGGGGTCATAATTGGGTTTGGAAACCATCGCCAACACCTTGCCGGTATCCGGTTCCATCACCACCACGGCTCCATTTCTGTCTCCTAAGGCATCCGATGCCACTTGCTGAAGTCCAACATCCAATGTGGTCACCACATGATCACCCAGATTCTTCTTCGAAGATAATTCATTCACAACCTGTTCTACCAAATTCACATGCGAAGTCAGCATATAGAAATTGCCAAGAGCCTCCAGACCTGTCTTACCTTTTGTAGAATAACCAACCACATGGGCAAAAAGCGATCCAAACGGATAGTTTCTGCGTTCTTCTCCGTCCTCTCCCACCAGCGTCTCCGCCAGAACGGTTCCATCATTACTTAAGATTTTACCTCGCACGATACGGGTTGCAAAACTATCTAATCTGGCATTATAAGTATTATTAATAACATTTTCACTCTTTACCTGAAGAAAATAGCTAAAATACACAATTAATCCAACAAAAGCCAGAACTACCAGGTAAGTGAGCAGCAGAATATTATGATTGGCTTTTTGTATGGAATGATGTTCTTTCTTAGGTTTCTTCCAGTTCCATTTCATAGCGGTCTTCCTCTTCTTCATTGCGCTTTAGAATATATAATCCCTGAATCACTCCAAAAATAATAAAAGTACTCAAGATGGAACTTCCTCCATAACTGACAAGCGGAAGCGTCACCCCGGTAGAAGGGATGAACTTCGTCACACCACCCACGGTTAAAAATACCTGAATGATATAGACCAGTCCCAAACCCAATGCAATCAGCTTATAAAAGTAGGCCTGCATCTGCCCGGCAATCATCATAAATTGTAAAAAGCATCCCAAACAGATGAGAAGGATACAGAGAGCAAAAATTCCTCCCAGCTCTTCTGAAATCGCTGCAAATACGAAATCCTTTTCTACCACCGGAATCTTGCCCGGCATCCCCTGATAAAGTCCCATACCAAACCATCCACCCGTTCCGATGGAAAAAAGAGACTGGGTAATCTGATAACCTTTGTTGTCAATATCGGCCCATGGATTTCTCCATGCCGCCACACGAACCCGTACATGTGGAAAAAGATGGTATGCCAATGGTGATGCTACGCACACGCTCAATAACCCCCCCCCCAGATAAAACCAAGTGGAGGTTGCCGCAAACAGCCTAAATAAGTAAGTAAGTACAAAAATAAGCGCACTTCCCAAATCTTTCGAGAGTACTAAAATCAGGATATGCAGTGCCGCAACCAGAGTCGTTATCAACACGGTTTTAAAATCAAAGGCACGATAAAACATCGTTGCCACGAAGAATACAAAACTAATCTTCACAAATTCAGATGGCTGAACGGTCATCCCACGAATGTTGAGCGATAGCTGTGCACCATAGCTGCGATTGCCGATCACGCAGACCGCTGCAAGCAAAATCAGACCTACAATTCCATAGACCCATGGAATTTTGCTAAGCTGCCATACCCGATCCAGGATAAATGGAATCATCCAGGTAAGGAGTGCCGAAACTACCACGATTACAAATTGTCGTACTGCCTTGTTGAAATCAAGTCTAGTCAATATGATGAAACCCACGGTCAACAGGATACACATATTATTGACCAAGAGTCTGGATACCCGACGATAGAACAAACGGTACAAATAAATATAGCAAACAAAAAAGAGTACCTGTGCACCATAGAACATCAGCATTCTCTCATCCTCTGTCTGCAGATAGATAACCGCATAAGCCAGAAAATGGAGAAAAAACATCGTTATATTTTGCCTTCTGCAAATCTTTTTTTTCTTATCTTCCGAAACTCCAAAAAAGCGAAAGTTCAGATACGTATAAATCGCAATCAAAAATATCATCAAATATCTGGAACTGTCAATCACAAGATTTATCAATTTATCACCTACTCTACACCGCGTTTAAAATGTCCTCTGGTCAATTCTGCAATCGGAGATTCTACCGCTTCACCGCGAATAAAACTTGCCGCATAGGCTTGTGTGATTCGCCCAATCTCCGCTCCGGACTCTCTGGTAAACTGGAGGCGAACAGCCAAAGGTGCCAGACGTTTGATCAAGCTCTCCTGTCCAAGCAGCGACAGCGGAGTGCTATTGTATAACATGTTATAGCAAAATTTACAATGATTTTGGACTGCCAGATCCTTGCCCATGCGGTCCTTTAGATAGAGCAGCTCGGATTTCCCACTGCACCCTTCCATATTTTTCCGAACACACTGCGCCGATACCATCACCGGAAGATAGCCGTATCCGATCAATTCACGTTCTCTGCAGCCAAGCTCCTCTAGTTCCCTGCTATTGAGTTCCAATGGCAGCGTCAATCGATCGGCTCCCCGGGCAAGCATCATCTGCGCCGATAAATGATTGAATATATAAAGATTATGATCAAAAATCAGAGGTAGGGAGATCGCCATCTTTTCCACATAGTGAATTTCTTCCAATGACCGAATCAATAATAGATCAAAACCGGCCGACAAAAAGTCTTCCCGGCATTTGTCAAAATAGGTTTCTGCTTTCGTTCGAAAGATCGTGGGCATCGCAAGTACACAACGTTTGCCTGCCTGATGGCAAAGCTTCACAACCTGCTTCCAGTCTTCCGGATCAAAAGCATCCGACTCAATTATCACTTCCGACACCTCTGAAATCTGTAATACTTCCGCCAGACCTTCCTTCCGTTCCAACAATACATGAAGTTGCAAAGAGGATTCTCCG
>JAVXIV010000115.1:3700-6667 GCA_036785645.1 Hungatella sp. | reverse complement strand
GATATTGTCCGGTGTCCCTACGCTGAAATTGGTGACCGGTACTCCGCCTGCTGCCAGTGAAAATATACCTACCATTGCCACTGCCAGTTTGTTCAGTACCGTCTCGGCTTTCCCTACCATAGCCAGACCCATACTTGCCTCTACCTGCATATTATCCAAGATCAGTTCCATCAATTCCTCAATCTGATATCTACCATCATAAAGCATCGGCAAATTTTCCCGCTCTTCCTGTGACATCGCTGACAGCTCCTCCTGCGTATGCCCCCAGTCAATATACGAACACACCGGTAAGATATCAATATAAGAAATATCCTGTTCCTCCAAAACCTTGCGCACCTGTCCAACCGAAGTTTTCATATTGGCCAGCTTCCGATTGGAAAACTGGCTTGGATCCTTCTCCTGAATGGGTTCTACCTCATCCGCTCGATTTAGCACCACAAATACCGGAATCTCAAGATGATATTCCCTGCGATATCGTTTTAACATTCTGGATGTGATTTTCGCATCTTGATTTAAACGATCCCGATTCGCACAGGGTACCACAAATAGAATGGCATCCGGAGAAAACACCTGCATCGCATGAAGCAAGGCAGTCTCCGCAGTCTGTGTACTTTCCCGGGAATCGTCAAAAGATTCTCCTACGCCACGGGTATCCAACACCTCGATGGAAGTTTTTCCTTCCACCTCATAGGCATGGCGAATCACCCCTTTCGTTCCGATCTCTACCGCACTGGTCTCTGCCGCATAAATACCCAGCATCGCATTGATCAAGCTGCTTTTTCCTACACCGGTTCGCCCCACAATCATAAATCTCGGCGGTCTGCGATGCTCCAATCCATAAATAAACTCCTGAATTTTCGGATTTTCAAGCAGCGCTTTCTTCATGATCGTCTTTGCCGCAAAAGGCAGATATTGATCCGGGATTCCATCAATCATCACAGCTGCATTCTGATAAGCAGCCAAAATCTGATCAATTCGCTTCTCCACCTCTTCATGGGAAATATTGGCATGATCCACGGTCCTTTTTTTCTTTGGTTTTTCTTTCGTCTTTTGAAATATCTTCATAGCCATCCTCCGCATACTGATAGCATTTTACAGTCTCTGATTCCAGTATACCACAGTGCGCCCGCCCGAAACAAGTCAACATATATTTTTCTGAAATGCCGAAAAGGTAGTTGTCAAACATCCATTTATCAGTTATACTTAATTTACCGATTTTCCGGTGATCTGTAGTTTCCGCCTAAGTTCCGGCTCCTATCTCCATTTTTATTTTCTTTTTCTTTTAACCCAGCAAGCGTTTTGTCTATTTTGGTTGCATAAAACCCTCAGAACACGCTTCGCATCTATGACACATCACATAAGGAGGTATACACATAATGGTATACAAGACATTTTTACACACAGTTCAAACAACACTTCAAGAACGCCTCGGCGCAAACTACACCATTCTCGTTCAAAAGATTCCAAAAAATAATGGTACCGACCTAGACGGTCTCTGCATCTCCAAAATCAAGGATCGGGTCGCACCAACCATCTATCTGAATGCTTATTTCGAACATTATCAAGATGGAATCCCATTGGATCAAATCATAGACGAGCTCATCGAATTGTATACCTGCGATACTCGGCTGCCACAAATTGATCCGGAATTACTGGCTCATTTTGATCGTCTGCGAGACAAGGTCGCCTACAAGCTGATCCATACAAAATCTAATGAAGCTTTACTGACCGATCTTCCCCATATCCCTTATATGGATTTATCCATCGTATTTTACCTGTTTTTGGAGGAAAATGAATATGGACATATGACAGTCTTAATCCATCACAGCCATTTGAAGGCTTGGGGAAGCACCATCGAAGAGCTCTATGCTTTGGCCAAAGAAAACACACCCCGACTTCTGCCCATCAGTTTAAAGAACATGCTGGATGTCTTAAAAGGAATTGCCAAGGAGCATCTGGGCGACGACTACCGAGAGGAATTTGTCAACGAATTGATTTCTCCCGATGATCAGTCACCGCTCTATGTATTGTCTAATACTTCCGGACTCAATGGTGCCTGTACCATTTTATACGAGCAACAATTAAAAAGCTTCGCAGATCTGTTGGAACAGGATCTTGTGATCCTTCCATCCAGCATCCACGAAGTTTTATTAGTTCCCTATGAGGAGGAGCTTTGTTTTGAAGAGCTCGCCTCTATGGTGCAGCATATCAATCAAACCGAAGTCCCCCAAGCAGATCAGCTATCCAATCAGATCTATTACTACTCACGCATAAAAGACCAAGTCAGTCTCGTGCAAAATCTCCCAAAATCGTCTCAGCTCTCCTAAGGCTCTAGTGAAAGATCAAGCTTCCAATCCGGTAAACCAGCACCGCCATCCCCCATGCCGTGAAAAGCTGGAACACTACCATGCCCAAGGTCCAACGCAGAGAACCGGTCTCTCGTTTGATCGTTGCAATTGCAGCCACGCAGGGAGAATAGAGAAGGCAGAAAATCATCAGTGCATAGGCATTGACTGCACCAAATCCACCCTGCGTCAGTTCCTCGGAAAACGACAGCATTCCGGTTGCAGAATTGATGTTGCTGATTCCGTAAAGAACCGAAAAACTAGATACCACCACTTCCTTTGCAGACAAGCCTGATATCAGGGCTACTGCAATCTGCCAGCTTCCAAGTCCGGCAGGGCGCAGAACCGGCACCAGCCAATGCCCCACAATGGCTGCAAAGCTCTGCGAAACATCGCTGACAAAACCGGTCGGCCCACTGTTTAATACAAACCAAAGCACAATGGTGGCAAGGAAGATCGTGGTTCCGGCCTTACTTAAATAATCTTTTACTTTATCCCACACATAGATTGTCACCGTCCGTGCATTGGGTGTCTTATACTCCGGCAATTCGATAAGCAGCGTATCTTCTTCCTTGGATTTCGAGGTTTTATATACCACATAAGCCACTAAAATCGCCATCAT
>JAVXIV010000115.1:0-3690 GCA_036785645.1 Hungatella sp. | reverse complement strand
TTAAATAAAGTGAATAGGCAACCAGCAATGCTCGATTTGGAAAGAACATCTCCGCGAACAGCACATAGATGGGTAGTCTGGCAGAGCAAGACATAAACGGAGTAATCAGAATCGTACGTCTTCGATCTCGCTGACTCGCCAAAGCTCTGGTTGCCATAACTGCAGGAACCGTACAGCCAAATCCCAAAAGCATCGGCAGAAATGCTTTGCCGGACAGCCCCACCTTGCTCATCGTTTCATTCATCACATAAGCGACTCGTGCCATATATCCACTGTCCTCCAAAAAGGCCAAGGCCAAAAACAGAATAAATATATTTGGTAAAAAAGTTAAAATCCCGCCCACTCCGGCGATAATTCCATTCACGATCAGCGAAATCATCCAAGGAGATGCATGCATCCACTCCAATCCCCAAAGTATCGTGTTGGAAAACCAGTCCAATCCAACTTGAAAGTAAGCCTTTAAAAAATCTCCAACCATAAAAGTCAGGAAAAAGACCAAGGCCATGATGCCCAGAAAAATAGGAATCCCCCAGATCGGATGAGTCAGATATTGATCGATCCGATCGGTAACGGCTGCCTTTTTATCTTTATGAAACAAGCACTCTGTAATAACTTCTTCTATATAATCATACTTCTCATTGATAATTTGCGTTTCATAGGATTTGTCTACTATGCCTTTTAGATCCACCGGATGATCTTTGCTCACGACTTCATCCTGCTCCAGCATCTTGATGGCATGCCAGCGCAGGTTATCCATATCCCCATAACTTGACCGCAGCTTTGCCTCAACCTTTTGGATCTTATGCTCCAATCCCGCACTGTAATTGACCACAATTCCCTGTGGTCCTTCTTCATAATGATGAACCACCGCATGCAGTAAAACATCCAAGCCCGATCTCTTTCTGGCGGATACCGGCACCACGGGAATATGTCCGAGCAGCTCGGGGAGACGGTGAAGATCGATCTCCATCCCGCGTTCTTCAATAATATCCATCATATTCAGAGCCAGAATCACCGGTTTTTTCAGTTCTAGCAACTGCATGGTCAAATAGAGATTGCGTTCCAACGAAGAAGCATCCACCACATTGATGATCACATCCACTTCTCCATCCTCGATACATTTACGAGTGACAATCTCTTCTATGGTATAGGAGGTCAGACTATAGATTCCGGGTGTATCAATTACTTTGATCGGTCTCCCCTTATAAGCGGTCTCTCCCTCCACGCGTTCTACCGTGACACCCGGCCAATTGGCCACCTTAAGCTTCGCTCCTGTGAACGCATTAAATAATGTTGTCTTCCCACAGTTTGGATTTCCTACGAATCCGACGGTAATCGGTCTATTTTGATTTTGATCCATCGTCATCGACCCCCTTTATCTCAATCCCATCTGCAATTCTCTTTCCCAAAGCAAGGCGCGTACCTCTGACCTTGATGATCAAGGTTCCGCTGCCTTTCTTATTCAAAATGATAATGGGTGTTTCTTCATTGACTCCCAGAGACTCCAAACGTCTGGTGAGTTTGACATCTACCAAAACACCGGTCACAATATAAGTTTTTCCAATCTCCCCTTCGTACAGTTTCATCCTAACACTCCTCGTACCTTCTACGTTTATTCTAACAGCTTTTTCTTCACTTCAATCAAACGATCCCGCAACAGTGCGGCCTCTTCGAAATTCAGCTCAGCTGCCGCTTGCCGCATCTTTTTAGTCAGTTCTTTCAACAATTTATTCAGTTCCTTCTCATCCATCGACTCCGGATCTTTCTGGAAGGATTTCGAATCCGCAATTGCCGCTTTGGAGATAGCAATCAGATCACGCACCGCTTTCTTGATCGTTGTCGGTGTAATCCCATGTGCTTCGTTATAGTCCTGTTGAATCTGTCTTCGCCGGTTTGTCTCATCAATCGCCACTCGCATGGAATCCGTGATCCGATCTGCATACATGATCACGTGACCTTCCGAGTTACGTGCCGCACGCCCTACCGTCTGAATCAAAGACGTCTGCGAGCGCAGAAATCCTTCTTTATCCGCATCTAAAATCGCCACCAGAGTGATCTCCGGAATATCGAGTCCCTCCCGCAGCAGATTGATGCCAACCAGTACGTCAAACACATCCAGACGCATGTCACGAATAATCTCCGCCCGTTCCAATGTATCAATATCGGAATGCAGATATTTCACACGAATTCCGACTTCCCTCATATAATCCGTCAGATCTTCTGCCATGCGCTTCGTCAGGGTCGTAATCAAGATCTTGTGTCCGCCCTCCACTTCTTTATGAACCTCTGCAATCAAATCGTCGATCTGCCCGGTCACCGGACGTACCGCAATCTCCGGATCCAAGAGACCGGTGGGTCTTATGATCTGCTCTGCCCGCAACAATTCATGTTCCTTTTCGTAGACCGAGGGTGTTGCGGATACAAACATCATCTGATCAATCTTCTCTTCAAATTCACCAAAGTTCAGTGGACGGTTGTCCAATGCCGACGGCAGACGGAATCCGTAATTTACCAAGGTCGTCTTGCGGGAGCGGTCTCCGGCAAACATCCCACGCACTTGTGGCAACGTAATGTGCGACTCATCTACAATAATCAAAAAATCTTCCGGGAAATAGTCCATGAGCGTACAGGGTGGTTCTCCCTGCGCAGAACCCACCAGATGTCTGGAATAATTTTCGATGCCGGAACAGAATCCGGTTTCTCTCATCATCTCCACATCAAAATTGGTTCTCTCCGAGATCCTCTGTGCCTCCAAAAGCTTATCTTCACTCTTGAAGTAACTGACTTGTTCCTTTAATTCTGCTAGAATCTTCTCCGTGGCCTGCTCCATCTTCTCCTTGGGAACCACATAATGTGATGCAGGAAAGACTGCAATATGTCCCAGCTGCGCCTTCACTTCACCGGTCAGTGTATCAATTTCGGTAATTCGTTCAATTTCATCTCCAAAGAATTCAATCCGGTAAGCCTCTGCCCCTGAGTACGCAGGAAATACCTCCAGTACATCGCCTCGCACACGGAAGCATCCTCGCTTGAAATCCATATCGTTCCGATTGTATTGAATGTCAATCAATTTGTGAATAATCTCATCCCGATCGCGCACCATGCCCGGTCTTAGCGAAATCACCATCTCTTTGTAGTCGATGGGGCTTCCCAATCCATAGATGCAAGATACGGATGCCACGATGATCACATCATCCCGTTCCGATAAGGCTGCCGTAGCCGAATGCCGCAGCTTGTCAATCTCGTCATTGATTGCCGAATCTTTTTCAATATAAGTATCCGTAGACGGCACATAAGCCTCCGGCTGATAATAATCATAGTAGGACACAAAATACTCCACCGCATTCTCCGGAAAATATTCCTTAAACTCGCTGTAAAGCTGGGCAGCCAGGGTTTTGTTGTGGGCAATGATGAGGGTTGGCTTCTGCAGCTGTTGGATCACATTGGCCATGGTGAACGTCTTGCCGGAGCCGGTGACGCCAAGCAAGGTCTCAAACTGATTGCCTTCTTTAAATCCTTTCACCAATTCCGCAATCGCCTGCGGTTGGTCGCCGGTGGGTTCATATTCTGAGTGTAATTTAAACTCCATTTTCGCTTTTTCCTTCCTTAGTGAGCAAATGTCATTTAGATAACCAAATTAATAGCCACACTGTTTCGTCCTGCATATTGACATCTATTTTTGTCAAACCG
>JAVXIV010000114.1:0-6770 GCA_036785645.1 Hungatella sp. | reverse complement strand
TTTGAGAATATCGAGAAAGGCATACCGGTGCTGTGTTACTATCTGGAAGGAACCGAAGCGAAGCCGACTCCGGCACCGACACCACCGCCCACCACGGCTGCACCGACTACCGCCGCTTCGATCCCCGAGACTACGGCGGCACCGTCAACTACAGCAAAACCACCTGAGGGATCCGGGCAAGTACCGGCTACTTCCCCGGCACCACCCGCTACCTCCCCGGCACCACCCGCTACCTCTCCGGCACCACCCGAGACTTCTTCGGTTGCACCGCCACCGGGACCGGGGGAGGTGACCACTACAAATAATCCGAAAGGTCCGGGAGAGTAACTAGACGGAATAAATAAACAGGCAGAAACCTTGACAATCTTTGCTCTAGTAATTTATAATGAACCTATTTGTGATGTCAAAAGACAAATAAGAGGAGACTAGATGATGAAAAAGAGTGGAAAGATGATGATGTGCACGCTGCTGGCAGCGATTTTAGCGGCAGGAACTTTAACTGCTTGTGGTAATGGTGCCAAGGATGCCACCAAGGCTGCAGGAGAGACGGCAGCAGGAGCACAGAAGACGTTAAAGGTTGCGATGGAGTGTGGTTATGCACCTTATAACTGGACGCAGCCAACCGATGCCAATGGTGCTGTGCAGATATCCGGCAGTCCGGATTATGCCTATGGATATGATGTTGCGATGGCTAAGCTGATCGCGGAGAAACTGGGGTATCCGCTTGAGATTGTAAAATTGGATTGGGATTCTTTAGTTCCTGCGGTACAGTCCGGTACGGTGGATTGTGTGGTTGCAGGACAGTCCATTACTACAGATCGGATGCAGATGGTGGATTTTTCTACCCCTTATTATTATGCATCAATTATTGCTTTGGTGAAAGCGGACGGTCCTTATGCAGGCGCTGCGTGTGTAGCCGACTTAAAGGGAGCTACTTGTACCTCACAGCAAAACACGGTATGGTACGATACCTGCCTTCCACAGATTCCGGATGCCAATATCTTACCGGCACAAGAATCAGCTCCGGCGATGTTGGTAGCTTTGGATGCAGGAAAATGTGATGCCGTTGTGACGGATTTACCGACGGCGATGGCGGCTTGTGTGGCTTACCCCAAGTTTAAACTATTAGATTTTAGCAATACCGACGGCGCTTTTGCAGTATCGGAAGAAGAAATCAATATCGGTATTTCCATGAAGAAAGGCAATACAGAGTTGCAGACGGCAATCAATGGAGTTTTGGCAGAATTGACACCGGACGATTTCAACAAGATGATGGACGAAGCCATTGCGGTTCAGCCATTATCGGAATAAGGATTCCACAAAGGAGAAAGAATTATGCCAGCTGATTTTATGGGACGAATTTTTTACATCCTAGAGCGCTACGGTGCCTCGTTTGCAAGGGGCGCCGGTGTGACGATGGTAATTGCCCTAGTCGGTACGCTGATTGGGTGTATCATCGGTTTTGCAGTGGGAATCGTACAGACGATTCCGGTATCCAAACATGATAATCCGGTGAAACGTGTCATGCTTTGGATTGTAAAGCTGATTTTGAATATTTATGTGGAAGCATTTCGCGGAACACCCATGATGGCACAGGCCATGTTTATTTATTTTGGTTCTGCAGCATTGTTTCAGATCAATATGTCCATGTGGTTTGCAGCGTTTTTTATTGTCTCAATCAATACAGGTGCCTATATGGCAGAAACGGTGCGAGGCGGAATTCTCTCCATCGATCCGGGTCAGACAGAAGGCGCAAAAGCGATCGGAATGACACATATTCAGACGATGATGAATATCATGCTTCCGCAGGCACTGCGCAACATTATGCCTCAAATTGGCAATAACCTGATCATCAATATCAAAGACACCTGTGTGCTTTCCATCATTGGAACCGTAGAATTATTTTATACCACCAAAGGAGTGGCAGGTGCCTTATATACTTATTTTGAAGCCTTTACGATTGCCATGGTCATCTACTTTATCCTGACCTTTACGTGTTCGCGTATTCTTCGCTATTGGGAGAAACGGATGGATGGACCGGATAGTTATGACTTGGCTACGACCGATACATTGGCACATACCAGCGGGTTGTATCGTTATCCGGATAAGAAGGAGGAGGACTGATGGCAGAAAAGCATGTATTGGAAGTTCATCATTTAAGCAAATCCTTTGGGAAGAATGTGATTCTGCGCGATATCGATTTTCAGGTAGACGTTGGCGATGTGACCTGTATCATAGGCGCTTCCGGCTCCGGTAAATCCACATTGCTGCGCTGTGTCAATATGTTGGAGACACCTACGACCGGTGAGATCGTGTACCATGATATCGATATTACCGATCGTAAAGTAAATGTTGCCAATTATCGTTCCAAGGTAGGTATGGTATTTCAAAATTTCAATTTATTTAACAATATGACGGTGTTGGAAAATTGTGAAGTTGGACAAAGAAAGGTTTTAAAGAAGAGCCGAGAAGAAGCAGAGAAGAATGCACTTTATTATCTGGAGAAAGTAGGGATGGCACCCTATATCCATGCGAAACCCAGACAACTTTCCGGTGGGCAGAAGCAGCGTGTGGCGATTGCCCGTGCACTGGCGATGGAACCGGAGATTTTACTCTTTGATGAGCCGACCTCTGCTTTAGATCCACAGATGGTAGGCGAGGTTCTGGCCGTTATGCGTACATTGGCTAAAGAAGGACTGACGATGGTGATTGTGACGCATGAGATGGCTTTCGCACGAGATGTGGCGAATCATGTGATCTTTATGGCCAATGGGATCATTGAAGAAGAAGGTCTGCCTACTGAAATTTTTGAGCATCCCGGCAAGGCAGCAACCAAGGAATTCTTGAATCGTTTTATGCAGGGATGAAAAAAAGGTGTACCGCCGAGCAGGCGATGCACCTTTTTGTTAAAATAAGCGAGTGGCAATGATGGCAACAGCATCAGCGATACAGTCATTGCAGCTTCTTAAGACCTTCTTTGTATCTACACCTTTTAATTCCCGACAGATCACAGAGCTGTTTTTATCCTTGAATTCCTGAATACAGGCACGGGAAATCTGATAGGAATTTACTTTGGAATCCGGTTTATCTAAATGTGCGGTGCTGCATTTCAAACCGGAGAGTACTGCAGCTGCCGTGATGGCACCACAAGTGCCGTCCATACCGCCCATGCCCAGTCCCAAGCCTTCCGTAGTACGGAAGAGAGTCGCTTCGTCGATATCGACCAAGTCCCGAAATGCACAAGATACTGCCTGTGCACAATTATAACCTTTGCTATGATTTTGAAGGGCCAGCTCCACCCTTGCCTTTAATTCGTTTTCGGACATAAAGTTGTTTCTCCTTTTCCAGTACTGCATGGCAGAGGAAACCTCCGATGCAGATTGATATCAAGTATAACATAATTCCGACAGCGATTCCACAGTGAATGGAGATGAAATGGAAAATAATTTGCGTGACCGGATAGTATGGAGCGATGTAGAACATATCAGCGCGTCCGCCGGTGGCCAGATTGATGATGGTGGCAATGATGCAGAAAATGGCCAACATCGGCAGTGTGTGCAGATAGCTACTGCTGCCGGATTGACTGAGATCACCCAGACAAATCAGCAGGCTGATAAAAACCAACATGATGTGCCAAGACAAGCCGTGCAGTGTGAGAAACCAGTAGGGCTGTAAGAGACCTGTTGGTTCTGCCAGAGCCATGATACCGCCCAGCAATCCGAAATCCTGCATAAATGTGCAAATAGTTTGACAGACAGGGACACTATGGAGGAAGGGCAGTATCAGACACAGGTACATCGGCAGACTGCAGAGCTGAAATGGGAAATACCACCAGTCATAGCAACCCTGCCCAACCACATAATATAGAAATAATTGTTTGTAAACTTCACTGAATGCCAGAAGTATGCCACAGAAAAACAAAAGTATCTTAAGCTGCTTCTTCTGAAGATGACGAGAGAAAATGTAGGCGAAAAATACTGCTAACAGAATTCCAATCAGAGAGAATAGCAGATGAAATGGTGAATATGGAGCCGGCACCGTCATGGGCAGTGCAGTCTGTTCGATCCAATGTTGCATAAAGACTCCTCCTTTCTTGTATATGATTATAACGCAATCCGAAAATATAGGCAATATTTTTTAGAAAACGCTTGATTTATTTGAAATATGAGATATAATGAATTTCGAAAGCATTTATAATTATACATAAAAGTGTATAATATTTGAGGAGGAAGTAATTATGAAAAAACAGGTAATCGCATTGGCAATGGCGGCATGTATGATGGGGGCACTCACTGCATGTTCCGGTTCTGCCACGGAAACTACAGCAGCAACTACAGCAGCAACTACAGCAGCAACTACAACAGCAGCAGGCGCAACTACTGGAGCGGCAGCAGAAACTACGGCGAAGGCAGAAGCAGCCGGTGGGGTTCTCACCATGGCAACGAATGCAGAGTTTCCACCTTATGAATATCATGACGGCGGCGATATCGTAGGAATTGATGTGGATATAGCAAGAGCAATCGCACAGAAACTGGGCATGACTTTGGAAATCGAAGATATTGCGTTTGATTCTATTATTCCGGAAATTCAGTCCGGCAAAGCAGATATCGGTGCAGCCGGTATGACCGTCAGTGAAGATCGTTTAAAGAATGTGGATTTTACAGATACCTATACAACCTCTTCCCAGGTCATCATCGTGAAGAATGACAGCACCATCGCCGGACCGGATGATTTAAAGGGTAAATCTATTGGAGTTCAGCTTGGAACTACCGGTGATATCTATGCTTCTGATTATGAGGCAGACGGCTCCACAATGGAACGTTACAGCAAAGGTTTTGAAGCCATTCAGGCACTTGGTCAGGGCAAAATTGATGCGGTTGTCATCGATCAGGAGCCGGCCAAAGTATTTGTAGCCGAAAATACAGGTATCAAGATTCTGGATGAAGCTTTAACCGTAGAGGATTATGCAATTGCTATCAAAAAAGGAAATACAGAACTATTGGATAAAGTAAACGGAGCTTTGGCAGAATTGAAAGATTCCGGAGAACTTCAAACCATTTTGGATCACTATATCTCTGCAAAATAATCGCAAAGGAAGAAAACTATGCTAGATAAATTTGGAGCTTCTTTTTATCAGAATTTTATAGAAGATGACCGATGGAAGTATATCGTAGACGGTCTGGGCAACACGCTGAGAATTACGTTCTTTGCAGTTTTAATCGGGATTGCAGTGGGATTTTTTATTGCGGTTGTTCGTGCTACCTATGACAAAACGCATAAGCTGAAGCTGCTCAATGCACTTTGCAAGGTTTATCTGACGGTCATCCGGGGAACCCCGGTGCTGATTCAGCTCCTGATTATCTATTTCGTAGTGTTCGGCTCTGTGAAGGTAGATAAGATTTTGGTTGCAGTGATGGCATTCGGTATCAATTCCGGTGCTTATGTGGCTGAGATCTTCCGAAGCGGAATCATGTCTATTGATGATGGACAATTTGAAGCCGGCAGAAGCTTGGGCTTTAATTATAGCCAGACGATGATGTATATTGTTATGCCACAGGCATTTAAAAATGTACTTCCGGCACTTTGCAATGAGTTTATTGTTTTGTTGAAGGAGACTTCGGTAGCGGGATATATTGCAATTCAGGATCTGACCAAGGGTGCCGATATCATTCGAAGCCGCACGTACAGTGCTTTTATGCCGCTGCTGGCTGCCGCGCTGATCTATTTGGTGATGGTCATGATCTTTACGTACTTTGTACAAAAACTGGAGAGGAGGCTGCGCAGCCGTGATCACTAATCAGGAAAAAGAGCCTTTGATTCAGGTAAAGCATTTAAGTAAGAAATTTGGAAATGCAGAAGTTTTAAAAGATATCAGTGTGGATATCCACAAGGGAGACGTTGTTTGTGTCATTGGACCCTCCGGCTCCGGAAAAAGTACCTTTTTACGATGTCTAAATCGTTTGGAGGAATCGACCTCCGGAAATATCTTCTTTGAGGGTGTGGATATTGTTGATGCCAAAACCAACATTGATCAACATCGTCAGAAGATGGGGATGGTTTTTCAACAGTTTAATTTATTTCCCCATATGAATATCATGAAGAATTTGACACTTGCACCCATTAAGCTGCAGGGAAAAACGCAGGCGGAGGCAGAAGCGGAAGCCATGAGACTCTTAGAACGGGTTGGCCTAGCAGATCGGGCGGATGCTTATCCGAGTCAGCTGTCAGGCGGACAGAAACAGAGAATCGCAATTGTGCGCGCCCTGTGCATGAAACCGGATGTAATGCTGTTTGATGAACCGACCTCTGCTTTGGATCCGGAGATGGTGGGAGAAGTTTTAAAGGTTATGCGGGATCTGGCAGAAGAGAAGATGACGATGGTCGTTGTAACCCATGAAATGGGATTTGCCAAAGAAGTTGGAACGCGTGTGATGTTTATGGATGAAGGATATTTTATGGAGGAAAATGCTCCCGAAGAATTCTTTGCACATCCGGAAAATGAACGTTTGAAGAATTTCTTAAGCAAAGTATTATAGAAATTTCACAATTCAGCTACCTACCGAGGGTTTAAAACCCCTCGGTTTTGTTGTATACTAAGATACGAACAGAAGAAGAGGAAAAAGAGGGAAAAAGATGGAAGGTAATAATCAACAATTAGGAACAGCACCACTTGGAAAACTGATGTTTCAACTGGCGATCCCAACGGTATTTGCACAAATCGTAAACTTACTGTATAACATGGTGGATCGTATTTATGTGGGAAGAATTCC
>JAVXIV010000113.1:0-6771 GCA_036785645.1 Hungatella sp. | reverse complement strand
TCTTCCATCCAGCTCTTGATTGATTTGAGCATTCACTACAAAAAAAGTTATAAAAAAGACAAAAAAAGTAGGAATAATCAGTAGTAAAAAATAATTACGGAACCGGCGTATAAAAAATTTTTTCTGCATCATATACGTTCCTCTTCACACTGTCCATTTCGATATTCTTTTGGTGTTTTACCGATATATGCCTTGAATGCCCGAGAAAAATTTTTAGGATTATCATAACCAATGTAGTAAGCAATATCATAACTTTTATATTGTATATCATTCAAAAGTTCACAAGCTTTTTCCATCCTAACTTTCATCAAGTAATCCGAAAATCCAAATCCACAATTGTCCTTAAAAATTCTTGATAAATAGCTTGAACTTAAACTGACCAAAACAGAAGCAGCTTCCAACGATGCATCTCTATAGTTTTCATCCACATAATGTTGAACCTTATGAACAATCTGTTCGTAATATGTAGGTGACTTTTCCTCTTGCACAGTATATTCTTGGTCTAATTTTTCTTTGATTTTTCCAAAACACTTTAAAATATCTCCACTTTTAATGGGTTTCAGCAAATAATCTTCAATATGAAACTGAATTGCATAACGAAAATATTCATAATTTTGATGACTGCTGATAAAGACCACTTTGATATTTTGATCCTGAATTTGTCGGCATAGTTCAATTCCATTTAAGTCCGGCATTTCCACATCGCTCATCAATACCTCTACCTTATGATCTCTGATATAATTCAAAGCTTCCCTGCCCTTATTGAAATATACGACCTCAAACCCAATCTGCTCCCACGGAAATAAATTTGCAATTCCTTCTACGATTTTTTCCTCATCATCTACAATTACCATACTGTACATCGTCTTCTATCCTCCTGTTATCTCGGACTGTATATCCAGTAAAAAGTTTACAAAAGAACCGTGCAAAATTGCTGTAATTTTGCACGGTTCTTCTCTGAAATGAATCTCTTAAAATCTAGCTTACTGTGCCGGATCTGCCTTTGGAGCAAGATCGCCGGGCTTCATGCTTAAGTTAATGCGACCCATCTTATCAACTTCCATAACCTTCACCGTTACTTCATCACCGATGTTAAGCACATCCTCTACCTTTTCCACTCGTTTGTCGGAAAGCTTGGAGATATGAACCATGCCGTCTTTGTTTGGAGATAATTCCACAAATGCTCCAAAATTCATGATGCGGACTACTTTACCGGTCATAATCTGTCCGGCCTCGATATCGGTCACAATGCTCTTGATGATATGGATTGCACGGTCAATCATATCGCGGTCGGTGCCGCATACGGCCACATTGCCATCGTCCGTAATATCAATCTTCACACCGGTCTCTTCGATAATCTTGTTGATCACTTTGCCCTGTTTGCCGACTACATCCCCAATCTTGGTTGGTTCAATCGTAATCTGCTCAATCTTCGGTGCATACTTGCCAACTTCTTTGCGAGGTTCTGCAATCACCGGCGCCATGATCTCATCCAGAATATACATTCTGGCTTCCTTGGTCTTGGCTATCGCCTCTTCAATAATCGGTCTGGTCAAACCATGAATCTTAATATCCATCTGAATGGCAGTAATGCCTTTGTGCGTACCCGCAACCTTAAAATCCATATCACCAAAGAAATCCTCCAAACCTTGAATATCCGTCAATACCAGATAATCATCATCGGTATCTCCGGTTACCAAACCACAAGAAATACCGGCAACAGCTGATTTGATTGGAACTCCGGCTGCCATCAGAGACAAGCTGGAAGAACAGATACTGGCCTGAGAAGTAGAACCGTTGGATTCCATCGTCTCGGATACCGTACGAATGGTATATGGGAACTCTTCTTCGGATGGAAGAACCGGAACGAGAGCTCTCTCTGCCAATGCCCCATGACCGATCTCACGACGTCCCGGTCCTCTGGACGGCTTCGTCTCGCCTACCGAATAGGATGGGAAATTGTAATGATGCATATATCTCTTGGAAGTCTCCATATCATCAATTCCATCTAATTTCTGACGTTCTGATAACGGAGCCAACGTACAAATATTGAGAATCTGTGTTTGTCCGCGCGTAAACATACCGGAACCGTGTACTCTTGGCAAAAGATCTACCTCGGCCGCAAGATGACGGATCTCTGTAATCGCACGGCCATCCGGACGCTTGTGATCCTTCAAAATCATCTTACGAACCGTTTTCTTCTGATACTGATAGATCGCTTCTCCCAATACCGCCAGCCACTCTTCTTTATCTGCAAATGCTGCTTCTAATTTTGCGGTAATCTGACGCATATTTTCTTCTCTGGTCTGTTTATCATCGGTGAATACTGCAACCTCCATATCAGCCGGAGTGACAATCTCTTTCATAGCTTCAAATAGTTCCGCCGGTACCGCACAGCTTGTATAAGTATGCTTTGCTTTGCCGCATTCCGCAACAATGGTATCGATAAATGCAATCACTTGCTGATTCACTTCATGAGCCTTGTAGATTGCTTCGACCATCGTCTGTTCCGGCACTTCATTGGCACCCGCTTCGATCATGATTACCTTATCTCTGGTAGACGCTACCGTAAGTGCCAGATCAGAAACCGTCTTCTGCGCCTGCGTTGGGTTGATCACAAATTCTCCCTCTACCAAACCTACCTGGGTCGTTGCACAGGGACCATCAAAAGGAATATCGGAGATCGCAGCTGCAATCGCAGAGCCCAACATAGCCGTAAGTTCCGGACTGCAGTCCTGATCTACTGACATAACCAGATTGTTAAGCGTTACATCGTTGCGATAGTCTTTGGGGAACAAAGGACGCATCGGACGGTCAATAACACGAGAAGTCAACACGGAATTCTCAGATGCTTTTCCCTCTCTCTTGGTAAATCCACCCGGGATCTTTCCTACTGCATATAACTTTTCTTCATACTCCACGCTTAATGGAAAGAAATCAATTCCTTCTCTGGGTTTGTCGGATGCGGTTGCGGTAGATAACACTACCGTATCGCCATAATGCATAAATGCAGCTCCGCCGGCCTGGGCTGCAACTCTGCCAACTTCAACGGTCAATTTTCTTCCGGCAAGATCCATACTAAAACTCTTGTACATATTCTAATCTCCTTTAAGATATATTATATTTGATCAGTAGAAGATGCCGAAACTACTGAGCAAAACACGAAAATCTCATGCCTTCCTCAGCGGTCTCGGAAAGTATCTTCTACCAAAAATCAAAGTAGTAAAACGAAAGATAGGGTGGAGAAGTCTCTCCACCCTAAAGTCTTGACTATTTTCTGATTCCCAGCTTCTCAATCAATTCACGATATCCGTTCAGATCTGTCTCTTTTAAATAATCCAAAAGGCCACGTCTTTGACCAACCATCATCAACAGACCACGTCTGGAATGATGATCCTTCTGATTGTTCTTTAAGTGCTCAGTTAATTCTGTAATTCTTGCCGTCAAAATAGCAATTTGAACTTCCGGTGAACCTGTGTCTCCGGGTTTTCTACCATATTCTGCAATAATAGCAGTTTTCTTTTCCTTTGAAATCATAATGATTCCCTCCTTATTCTTGTATTCGAACCGTATACTAAGCTTCTGGTTGGAGTATCCAAGAAACCGGGTATCGGCGCTATTCATACTTTGCAAGTATAGCATAGAAGCAAATACCTGTCAATTTTATTTTCCAAGCTTTACACGTGACTTATCTTGCTTTAAAACTTGCGCATTCGGTATGGCAGGCTTCCTTCGCTCCGTCTCCCGCAATCCCAATATGATCTGCGGAGCAGTGTCGATTTTCATTGTAGACACATTTCATAGCCTCGCAGTCCACTTCCAGCTTGCTCTCCGGAGACTTGAACATATTCTGAAAAGCACCTTCCTTGTTCTCATCGAAGCTTCCACAGTAAGTCTCACACGTCTCTTTTGCGTCCTGCCCATCCACAATAATTGCCTGTTTGCAGCAGCAGCTATCGGCATTGTGAAGACAGTTTTTTACGTTACAATCCAAAGTTGTCATCGCAGTTTCCTCCTTCATTTTATTATGACAGGATTAGTATGTGCGATCTGATCTGAAATTATTACTGAAAATATTTTACGCCGGACTCGAAGATCTGCATATTCTGTTCTCCGTAGATATTCATAGCAACCGCCTCACCCCTTCGTTCGGAGTGCGCCATCTTGCCCAGAATCCGTCCGTCCGGACTTGTGATTCCCTCAATTGCCAGATAGGAACCGTTGGGATTCCAGCTTTCATCCATCGTTGGCTGCCCATGCTCATCCACATACCGGGTCGCAATCTGACCATTGGCGGAGAGCTTGGTGAGCCATGCTTCATTGGCTACGAATCGTCCTTCGCCATGAGAAGCCGGATTGCAGTATATGCCGCCGAGTTCTGCGCCCGAAAGCCATGGGGACTTGTTGCTGACTACCTTGGTATAAACCATCTTGGAGATGTGGCGGCCGATCGTATTCATCGCCAGCGTGGGAGAATCGTCCTGCTGTGCCGCAATGCTGCCTTCCGGAACCAAGCCCAATTTAATCAGTGCCTGAAAGCCATTACAGATCCCCAGTATCAAGCCATCTCTTTCATTTAACAGTTGCTCGATTGCTTCCTTCATCTTGGCATTACGGAATACAGTCGCGAAGAATTTCGCAGAACCGTCCGGTTCATCTCCCGCGGAAAAGCCTCCCGGAAATAGGATGATCTGCGCTTTTGCAATCTCCTGTTTATAAGCCTCTACCGATTCACGGATATCGGATGCCGTCAGATTTTTAAACACCTTGGTTACCACATTGGCTCCGGCGCGCAAAAATGCCTTGGCACTGTCATATTCACAGTTGGTACCGGGAAATACCGGGATAAACACGTTCGGTTTTGCCACACGATGCTTACATACATAGATATCTTTGGCATCATACAGCTTGTCCGCCATTGCAGTTTGCACGACACCCGACTGCGTTGGGAATACGTCCTCCAAGGTCTCCGTCCATGCCTTTAATGCTTCCTCTATGGTGATCGTTGTGTCACTGTATTCGAATCTGCCGCGGTCGGTCACTTCTCCGATCACCGTATAAGAGATCGCCAATTCACCTACCTTGCCATCCGGTACTTCGCATACCAGATTGCCCCAACCCGCTGCAAAGAAATCGCACGGATCCACGTTATGTTCGATCTTCACACCCAGCTTATTGCCAAATGCCATCTTGCTGACTGACTCTGCAAGACCGTGTGCCTCTACTGCATAAGCGGAGATAATTCTGCCTGCTTTGATATCCTCCAATAGTTTGGCATAGCCCTCCATAATCTGACGATATACCGGAAGATCATAAGCATCCTTCTCGATTTTAAATACCACGATTTTGCTGCCCGGTTTCTTGAATTCCGGAGTAATAATATGTTTGTAGCTTGCCACATCGACTGCAAAGGATACTAGGGTTGGCGGTACATCGATCTCGTTGAAGGTGCCGGACATACTGTCCTTGCCGCCGATCGAAGGAAGTCCAAATCCCATCTGTGCATGATAAGCTCCTAAAAGTGCCGCAAACGGCTGACTCCAGCGCGTGGGATCTTCCGTCATTCTGCGGAAATATTCCTGAAAAGTAAAACGGATTTTCCGATAATCTCCGCCTGCTGCCACAATCTTCGCAACCGAAGATAAAACAGCATAGATGGCTCCGTGATAAGGACTCCAAGTCGATAAATAAGGATCAAAGCCATAGCTCATCATCGTCACGGTATCGGTGGTTCCCTCTAATACCGGCAATTTGGCGACCATCGTCTGCGTTTCCGTCAGTTGATATTGACCGCCGTAAGGCATAAATACAGAGCCTGCACCAATCGAGCCGTCAAACATCTCAACCAAGCCTTTTTGAGAGCATACATTCAGTCCCTGCAGCATCCGTATCCAAGTCTCTCTCACATCCGAAATCTCAGATTTCTCAAATAAATTGCCTTTTCGATTGGGAACCTCTACCACCACCTTGGCCTCTTGGTGCGCCCCATTGGTATCCAAAAAAGCTCGGCTGATGTTGACGATATTCTTGCCTCGCCAGCTCATCACCAATCGGGGTTCTTTCGTTACAACAGCAACCGGAACTGCTTCTAAATTCTCCTCCGCAGCATAGGCTAGAAATGCCGCCACATCTTGGGGATCTACCACAACCGCCATCCGCTCCTGCGATTCAGAGATTGCGATCTCCGTTCCATCTAATCCGGCATATTTTTTCGGTACTTGATCCATATCAATCTGAAGTCCGTCTGCCAATTCTCCAATTGCCACAGAAACTCCGCCGGCTCCGAAATCGTTGCATTTTTTTATGATTTTGCTTACCTCTGCCCGACGGAACAAACGCTGAATCTTACGTTCTGTCGGTGCATTGCCCTTTTGCACCTCAGCTCCGCATGTTTCAATGGATTCTTCGGTATGAACCTTGGAAGAACCGGTGGCTCCACCGCAGCCATCACGCCCGGTTCGCCCACCCAATAAGATGATGATATCTCCCGGATCGGAAGTTTCGCGAATCACATTGCTTCTTGGAGCCGCACCCATCACGGCACCGATCTCCATGCGTTTCGCCACGTAGTTCGGATGGTAAATTTCTTTTACATATCCGGTCGCCAAACCAATCTGATTGCCATAAGAGCTATAGCCGCAGGCTGCACCGGTGACAATCTTTCTCTGCGGAAGCTTGCCATGCAAGGTTTCATCCAGTGCTTTGGTGGGATCCGCGGCTCCGGTGACACGCATCGCCTGATATACATAGGTACGTCCGGATAAAGGGTCT
>JAVXIV010000112.1:0-6888 GCA_036785645.1 Hungatella sp. | reverse complement strand
AACCGATCTGCGCGGATGATGGGCTTCTGCGCAGATTCCTCATATAGCGTGAGAAGGATAACGCTTTGCCGACATTTTGACTATGGACGTAATCGCCGGTTTTTCCCCGCTCTTTTCATGGATTCTGTCGCATCAATCCCGGCATTTTTACATAAAAACAGACCCCACGCAACTGCATGGAGTCCATCCTCTTTTTTATCATCCGATTTCTCCAACTTTTTTCAAAAAAATTGGAGTCAAATTGGAGTCAAATCACTTTCACAAGTCCGCAAACCCTTATAGAATAAGGTCTTAATCCATTGTGTAAGGCATTAACGCGATATGGCGTGCTCTCTTGATTGCTACTGTAAGAGCTCTCTGATGTTTTGCACAGTTTCCTGTGATTCTTCTGGGAAGAATTTTTCCTCTCTCAGATACATATCTCTTTAATTTGTTTACATCTTTATAATCGATGGTTCCGTTCTTGTCGCTGCAGAATACGCAAACTTTCTTTCTTCTGCGCATACCACCGCCGCCTCTTCTCATCTTGGAACCGTCAGCTTTATCATTTCTATTGAATGCCATGGTTTCGTACCTCCTTCTTCAAATAATAATCCTAATTGAATGGAAGACCTTCATCTTCTACTCCGTCCGGAATGTTCATAAATCCATCACCGATCGCGCTGGAGGGAGCCGGTCTGGAGGTTGGCTGATGGCCACCGCCTTCACTTGATGCACCCTTGCTGTCGGCAAACTCCTGATCATCGACAATAACATCTGTCGTATAAACTTTTTGACCGTCTTTATTCGTATAGCTACCTGTTTGAATTCTACCTGATACCAAAACTCTCATACCTTGATGGAAATACTTCTCTGCAAATTCACCGGCTTTGTCAAATGCAACACAGTTGATAAAATCGGCTGTCTGTTCTGCTCCATCTTGGTTTCTGCGGCCTCTCCGGTCAACTGCAAGTGAATATCTTGCTATCGCCATGGAACGCTCGCCCTGGGAATATCTTACTTCTGGATCTCTGGTTAATCTACCCATAAGGATTACTCTATTCATACGATCACACTTTCTCTATTTATGCTTCTTGTCTTACGCATAAGTATCTGATAACCGGCTCCATGATGCGAACGTGTGTTTCAACTTCGTTCGGGCATGCGGACTCAGACTCGAATTGGATGAAGTAGTAATAACCTTCTTTCATCTTCTGAATCTCGTAAGCTAATCTCTTCTTACCCCATTCATCAATGTTGGTTACAGTACCACCGAAACGAGTAATATATCCTGTTACTTTTTCCAGTGCTGCTGCTCTCTCTTCATCTTCGAGCTTTACGCTAAGAACAATAGCTAATTCATATTTGTTCATAGTTGCTTTTCCTCCTTGTGGTCTCTGGCCCCCGCCTTCAATTTCGGGAGCAAGGAATTAATGTGTCACGAAGTAATATTTTATCAGAATTTCCGTACAAATGCAAGTCTTATTTATTTTTCTTTCTCTTTATTTTAGAAAAATACTATAAAATTTTTCGAATGTTTCCTTCAAACTTTGATATACTTCTATTTATACTATCTTCTGACACGGAGGTCTCGCTATGCTGCTTAATTTTATCGCCTATTTATTGATACCTGCTTATACGGTCTGGTTTGTCCAAGGCAGCAATTGGTTTACCACCAATTTCTCTGTAATTGGCAACACCATCGGAAGGCAAGAAGAATTTGTGCTCTGGGGACTCATGGTAGGCATCTATTTTTTTTATTCTCTGCGTATCATCATCAAACAAATGCCCAACAAAATGCGCGGAATCTGGTTGATCCCGCTATCCTTGCTGCTGCTTACCTGTGCGATCACAACACCTTATCTGCCGGAAGAATTTCCATTTAAATCTTTCTTACACATTATTTTTGCTTTTTTGGCAGCTGTCTGCCTGATGATCTGCCTCTATCTGATTGTATGGCAGCTCTACCGCCTCTCGCCCAATTCCTACCGTTTTTACCTAGGCGCCCTGATCGGGATCACCATCATCTCTGCCATCCTATTGGTGGTCGCAGGGATTGTCAGCAGTGCCTTGGAGATCTTCTTCACCATCTCCTCCGTGATTTTGGTTCGCCGGCTTTGCCACTGCGTCTCTGCCCTTTCTCAAACCGCTGTGTCTCAGTTCTCTGAAAAACGCTTTCAGCATCGCTGAGCATTCTTCTTCCAGAATTCCAATCTGCGTTTCTGCTTGGTGATTAAAACCGTCCTCATGAAGCATGTCCAATACCGAACCTGCACAACCTGCTTTTGGATTCCTACAGCCCATCACCACACGCGGAATTCTGGCTTGTATGATCGCTCCCGCGCACATCGGACACGGTTCTAATGTTACATACATCGTACAATCCTCCAGTCTCCAGTCCCCCATCTTCTTACACGCTTTTTTGATAGCGAGAATCTCCGCATGAGATAATGCACTATGATCCACCATCCGGCGATTGTATCCGCGTCCAATGATTCGCTCTTGATAAACCACGACGCAACCAATGGGAACCTCTCCCAACGCACCGGCCTTTTTTGCTTCTCGGATGGCCGCTTTCATATATTTTTCATCTATTGTCATAAGGATTCCCCTTCTTTTCAATCTGTGCTATACTAGATAAAGTATATACGAAATAAGAAGAATTGGAAATGATTTTATGAAAATATGTGGATTACAAAAAACAACGCTGTTGGATTACCCCGGTCACGTCGCTGCTACGATCTTTTTAGGCGGCTGTAATTTTCGCTGTCCATTTTGTCACAACAAAGACTTATTAGGTCAGGATGCAGAAGCCTTCTGTTCTACCGAAGAACTACTCACCTTTTTACAGAAACGTGCACCCATTTTGGAAGGGGTCTGCATCACCGGAGGCGAACCTACGCTTGTTCCGGAGGAATTAGAAGCACTGATTCGAGAAATACGCAGCTACGGCTATCTCATCAAGCTGGATACCAACGGTTACCGTCCTGCGGTATTAAAACATCTGTGTGAGGCACAGCTTTTGGATTATGTTGCCATGGATATCAAAACCTGCCGTGAGCGTTACCCACTGGTAGCCGGTGTACCCGGTCTTCACATAGATCCTATTGAAGAAAGCGTCACCTATCTGATGCAGGGTTCTATCCCCTATGAATTTCGCACTACGGTAGTCAAGGAGCTTCATGTTGCAGATGATTTTGTAAAAATCGGTGCTTGGCTGCATGGCTGCTCCGCTTACTTCCTGCAAAATTATGTAGAAAGCGACCAAGTTCTCTGCCCCGGTTTTTCCGCTTATTCTGCCAAAGAGCTATTGGCATTTCTAGATCTTTTAAAACCTGACATTGCACAGGTCGGGCTGCGGGGCATTGATTACTAATGCCCCAGATTGATGTCCGTATACCAGTAGCCAAATCGCCCATCTCCGGTCGGCTGTGTTTTTGACAGCACAAAATTAGGGAATCCAAACATGGATGCCATATATTTTTCATTACTGTAGTAATGTCCCGGAACTCCCAGAAGATATCGGCCATCTCCTTGAGGATCCCAAAGCTTTACCAATATCAGATATCGATAATTATAATATCCGTGAAGCAAAAAGCTGTTATTTCCATAGATCCAAGTTTCCCTCGGAAGCAAACCCAAGTCCTGCGGTTTGATGGTCAGGATCTCACAGCCACCGGTATAGTCAAATGCTTGGATTTTCGCATAATTTTTGCGGAAATAATTCCAGATTTGTCCGGGTTGACAGCTTTCTTCCTCCTCTTTCTCCAATTGTTCCAGAATCTGTGGATCACCCACACGCATCGGCTCCGGCTCCTGTGCCGCTTGCTGTGACTGTTGTGCCGCTTGAGCCGCCCCCTGTGGCTGCTGCATCGCTTGAGCCGACTCCTGTGGCTGCTGCATCGCTTGAGCCGCCCCCTGTGGCTGCTGCGTCGCTTGGCTTGACTCCTGTGGCTGCTGCATCGCTTGAGGCGACTCTTGAGCTGCCTGCTGTGAGGCTTGATCTGCCTCCTGTGCCTGAATCTCCGCCTCAATTTCCTCAATAATCGAACTTTTATGCTGCCGTGCCATTTCCTCCGAATTTTTTTCAGGAATGCAGGTCTGCGTATGCGCGTTCTCCATCTCCCCGGTATGTTCCGATGTCACTTCTCTCAGATCCACTGCGGCAGCTCGAACCAAGGCATCCTCCCAAATCGTCGTATAAGACTGCCAAGAATCCTCCACACTATGTATCGTCAAACCATAGCATTGATCCATCGTCTGTCCCGAGTTCTCCACATCTGTAACCGAAACCGATCCACGATATTCCCCCGCACCATTCCGGATAAATACTTTTCCCAGAAAGATTTCCTTATCCTCTCCCAATAGATAAACACCCATATCACTATTTCCCACATAAACCTTCTTAACATTTACACTGATCTTACATTGCCCATTTTTTGCTTCCAATTTGGCGAAACCCATATTTTTCCCTTTTACTCCGCCCTCGTATGCATACATATAAGATATTAATCTTCGATAATTAGACATGCCACCACCCCTTCGTTTAATATTTTATGCGCTTACCCATTGAAAATATACCTTAAAAATGCTATTCTAGATCTGACAATCTATAAAAAAACTCAAGATTTCTTATGGAGGGATTAGCATGAGGCTTTACAAAGCAAAAGATTACAAAGATATGAGTAGAAAGGCAGCCAATATTATTTCTGCACAAGTGATTACAAAACCGGATTGTGTACTTGGTCTGGCTACCGGCTCTACACCGATCGGAACCTATCAGCAGCTGATCGAATGGTATCGCAAGGGAGATTTGGATTTTTCACAAATACATACCGTCAACTTAGATGAATACAAAGGACTTACCCGAGACAATAATCAAAGTTATTATTACTTTATGTACCATAATTTCTTTAAAGATATCAACGTTGATCCGGCACATACCAACATCCCCAACGGAACCGAACCGGACAGTGACAAAGAATGCACCCGTTATGATCACGTGATTGAAGAAGTGGGCGGTATTGATCTTCAGCTACTTGGACTGGGGCACAACGGACACATTGGCTTCAATGAGCCGGAAGATCAGTTCCCGAAATTAACCCACTGTGTAGATCTTCAGGAGAGTACCATCGAAGCCAACAAACGCTTCTTTGCCAACATTGAAGATGTTCCGAGACAAGCTTACACCATGGGCATTCAGACGATCATGCAAGCCAGAACCGTTCTTTTAGTAGTCAGCGGCGAAGACAAAGCACAGATTCTTCACGATGTGCTTTGCGGACCGGTTACTCCTCGTGTACCGGCCTCAATCCTGCAGATGCACAACAACGTCATTGTGGTAGCAGATGAAGCAGCTTTATCCAAAATGCCGAAATAATTTCATAGTTTCAAAAAGAGGGAGCGGCGAATCCGGTTGGATTCACTGCTCCCTCTTTCTCTTGGAGAAAAAATCTGAAAGCTGCGCAAATTGAGCTAGCGTCAGTGCTTCTCCCCGAATCGATGGGGATACCCCCAGGCTTTCAATGGCAGCTATAATCTCTTCTTTTGAAAAAGAAATCTCAGGCGAATTATTCAAACCATTCTGTAAGGTTTTTCTCCTCTGATTGAAGGATGCGCGGATCAGGCGAAACATCAGCTTGGGATCCTGTGCTTCTACCGGAGGCACCGGATATTTCGTCAGGCGGATGACTGCCGAACCCACGGTTGGGCGCGGAATGAAGCAGTTGGGCGGAACATTGGCGACAATATAGGGTTTCGCATAGTATTGAACTGCCAGCGATAAGGCGCCGTAATCTTTTGTTCCCGGACCCACCTGCATCCGATCTGCCACTTCCTTCTGCACCATCACCGTGATATTGTCGATCGGCACATGGCTCTCAAACAGTCCCATAATAATCGGAGTGGTGATATAGTAAGGCAGATTGGCCACCACCTTAATCGGTTTTCCACCATGATATTTTTCTGCCAGTTCTTTTATATCGACCTTCAAAATATCGTCATTGATCAGCGTAACATTATCATAGTCTTTTAGGGTTTCCTCTAAAATCGGAATCAGCTTTGCATCAATCTCCACGGCCACCACATGTCCTGCATGTTCTGCCAGATACTGCGTCATCGTTCCAATACCCGGTCCGATCTCCAAAACTATATCTTCTTTTGTCACTTCTGCTGCATCTACAATTTTCTCCAGCACATGGGTATCAATCAAAAAGTTCTGCCCGAATTTCTTCTGAAATACGAACTCATATTTTTGAATCATTTCTATCGTATTCTTAGGACTTCCAAGCGTTGCCATAGATGATTTCCTTTCTTATAGGTGATACATTCTTTTTGCATTTTGATTGGTTTGTTCCATCACTTCTTCTGCAGAAATTCCCTTGATTGCACAAATCGCCTCCACAACATAGGGGAGATTGAGCGAAGAATTGCGTTTCCCGCGATTGGGTACCGGAGATAAATAGGGACAGTCCGTCTCCAAAACCAAACGATCCATCGGCATATATGCAACGACTTCTTTTAGTTTTTTTGCATTATGAAAGGTAAGTACACCTCCGATTCCCAAGTAAAATCCCATATTCAGATATTCCCTTGCCATCTCGATTCCATAAGAAAAGCAGTGAATCACACCTCCGATTTCACCGGCATTTTGTTCTTTCATGATATCCAGTGTATCCTTTGCGGCATCTCGGCTATGAATCACCACCGGAAGCTTCACCTCACGCGCCAACGACAGTTGCCGCACAAACCAAAATTGCTGAATCTCCCGATCCGGTTCATCCCAATAATAATCTAACCCAATCTCGCCAATGGCTACGACCTTGGGATTTTGAGAAGCTTCTTTCAGCCAATCCATCTGGGTTTCATCAAGCTGCGCCGTTTCACTGGGGTGAACCCCCACCGCACCAT
>JAVXIV010000111.1:0-7008 GCA_036785645.1 Hungatella sp. | reverse complement strand
CTGATCATTGATCATATCTGAGCCATCCGGCAAAATCTTTTGTAATCCTGCTGCAATGATACGGGCAAAAAATACCGAACCATATTCATTGGTATGCGTCATATCCTCCGGATGAAACAGGCATTTGGAAGCTTCCTTACCGCGGGATTGGATCTCGGCCATGGCTGCCTCATGTAGATCAATCACCGGCACTTGATACTCTGTCGCAATCTTTAACACTTCTTGCGCATGTTCTTTCAATAAGTCATTGTATGTGCCATCCGGATTCCAGGTGTTTCTGGGTAAAGGTGTCACCAAGATCGGATTCCCCCCGAGATTTCTGATCTCTTCGATGTAAGCAATCAAGTTTTTGCGGTAACCGGTCGCTGCCTGGAGATGGGATAATTTCTGATCATTATGCCCGAATTGGAAGAGGCAGTAATCGCCCGCTTGCATATAAGACGTAATAATCCGGGCATGCCCTTCCTTGCGAAAAGATTCCGTTGTCAGACCGCAATGTGCCTGATTATCCACCGCATAACCGCCTTTTATATAGAGAGGAAGATCTTGCCCCCAAGAAGAATAGCAGGCTCCCGGATGATAGGGCAGTTCACTGCTCTGATCAGTAACCGTGGAATCGCCCGCCAGATAGATCACGGGGATGGTTTCTTCTTTTCTTTGAACCGAAATCTGCAGGGGCTGCAGCAATTCCGGCTGCTCACAGGCCCAAGTCACGGTGAGAAATTCCTGCCGATAGGGCTTTACATGATATCTTGGGATAATCTCTGAAAGTGATATCAAAATTGTTTTTTCTAAAACCTCACCCTCTTGTATCCCCCCAACATACACCAGCTGCTTTCTTCCCGCAAAGAGAAAAAGCTCTGCGATATCCTCCATTGCAATCAATTTGATATAAATCTGATAGGTTCCGCCCACCGAAACTCTCTCAAAATAGGTAATTGGCATCATACCCGGAATGTGTGTTTCTAAATGGAGGTCAAAACCGTCCGAGGTCTCCGGAATAGACAGCAATTTTTCTTTCGCCCTGATCTCGGGTGTCAGTATTTCCATCACTCCTCCTCCTTGGGCGCGCAGCCATTGCAGCCACCACAGCTGCCGCTGCAGCCACATCCTGTTTTTCCCGCTTTACGATCTTTCACTTTCTTTATGACCACAGCCGCCACCGCGGATGCTACTAGGATTCCAAGAGCCAAATCAATCATATGTTTTATTCCCCGCTTTCCCTGTTCACTGTATTTAGTATAGCCAATCGGTCTCCCTGTAATCAAGGAGACCGCCTTTTTGTATCATTTGCTCTTAGATTTCCGGTTCCCCATCATCTAAGTTCAGGACTTCTTCTGCTTCCTGAATCTCAGTCGAAACTAGTGGCGGAACGGTCTCATCTTCTGCAAGAAGAATTTCGTCATTTAACTCAACGTCACAATCCAATTTCACCGAACGGTATCTCTTCATGCCGGTACCTGCCGGTATCAGTTTTCCGATAATGACATTCTCCTTCAAGCCGACCAAGTTATCCGTCTTGCCATTGATTGCCGCTTCGGTCAGGACCTTGGTTGTCTCCTGGAACGATGCTGCAGAGAGGAAGGAGTCGGTAGCCAACGATGCTTTCGTGATACCCAGCATAACCTGTCTGCCATCTGCCGGTTCTTTGCCATCTGCAATCAAAGTGTCATTCATATCATTATAATCCAAAACATCCATAGAAACACCCGGTAATACATCACTTTCGCCGCTCTCTTCGATCTTGATCTTCTTAAGCATCTGTCTTACGATTACTTCAATATGCTTGTCGTTGATTTCAACACCCTGCAGACGGTATACCCGCTGAACTTCCTGAATCATATAATCCTGAACGGCGCGGACACCCTTGATTTTCAAAATATCATGTGGGTTTACGCTACCTTCGGTCAACTCATCGCCGGCTTCTAGGGTCACGCCATCCTGAATCTTGATTCTGGAGCCGTAAGGAATGAGATAGGCTTTGGAGTTACCGGTTTCATTATCTGTAATAATAATCTCTCGTTTTTTCTTGGTATCCTTGATCGTGGCAACACCTGCAAATTCTGCGATAATGGCAAGACCTTTCGGTTTACGCGCCTCAAAAAGTTCTTCAACACGAGGAAGACCTTGGGTAATATCGCCACCGGCTACACCACCGGTATGGAAGGTACGCATCGTCAGCTGAGTACCGGGTTCTCCGATCGACTGTGCCGCGATGATACCAACCGCCTCACCAACCTGTACCGCCTGACCGGTTGCCATATTGGCACCATAACATTTGGCACAAACTCCAATGTGGGATTTGCAGCTTAATACCGTACGGATCTTGATCGAATCTCTGCCGGTTTTCTTCAGTACCTGCATCACTGCCGCAGCACGCTGTGGGGTGCACATATGGTTCGCCTTTACCACAACCTTGCCGGTATCCGGATCGATAATGGTTTCGGCAATATATCTGCCGGTCAGTCTCTCTTCCAAACCTTCGATGGTCTCCTGACCATCCATGAATGCCTTAATTTCCATATACGGAATGTCTTTGCCTTCGCAGCAGTCCACTTCACGGATAATCAAGTCCTGAGATACGTCTACCAAACGTCTGGTCAAATAACCGGAGTCGGCGGTACGCAGAGCCGTATCGGAAAGTCCTTTACGAGCACCATGCGCAGAGATAAAGTACTCCAGTACATCCAGACCTTCACGGAAGTTTGACTTGATGGGAAGCTCGATCGTATGACCGGTTGTATCTGCCATCAAACCACGCATACCTGCTAACTGTTTAATCTGTTTATCAGAACCACGGGCTCCGGAATCAGCCATCATGTAGATGTTGTTGTATTTATCAAGACCGGTCAAAAGGTCATGCGTCAACTGATCATCGGTGTTCTTCCATGTTTCAATCACTTCTTTATAACGTTCTTCCTCGGTAATCAAACCACGGCGGAAGTTCTTGGCAATCTGATCTACCGTAGACTGTGCCTCTGCGATCAAACGAGGCTTGCTCTCCGGTACCGTCATATCCGAAATGGATACTGTCATCGCTGCCTTGGTAGAATATTTGTAACCAATTGCTTTAATATCATCCAAAGTCTCAGCTGTCTGACTTGCGCCATGTACGTTGATGACTTTCTCTAGAATCTGCTTACACTGTTTCTTACCTACGTGGAAATCAACCTCCAAAAGCAGTTCATTGCCCGGAATGCTTCTGTCTACAAAGCCCAGATCCTGAGGAATGATTTCGTTGAAAATAAAACGTCCAATCGTAGATTCGATGATTCCGGTTTTCACCGTACCATCCGGCATCTGCTTGCTCACTCTGGCTTTAATTCTGGAATGCAGCGTTGCTTCTCCATTCTCATAGGCCAAAATCGCTTCATTTACATTCTTGCAGATCATGCCTTCGCCCTTTACACCGGGTCTTTCTTGGGTCAGGTAATAGATACCCAGAACCATATCCTGAGAAGGAACCGCCACAGGACCGCCATCAGAAGGCTTTAGCAAGTTGTTCGGCGAAAGCAGTAAGAAGCGGCATTCTGCCTGTGCTTCTACCGATAATGGCAGATGGACCGCCATCTGATCTCCATCAAAGTCCGCGTTAAATGCAGTACATACCAAGGGGTGAAGTTTGATGGCTTTACCCTCGACCAGAATCGGTTCAAATGCCTGAATACCCAGTCTGTGAAGAGTCGGGGCACGGTTTAACATAACCGGATGTTCTTTGATTACATCTTCCAACACATCCCAAACCTCGGTCTGAAGTCGCTCCACCATCTTTTTAGCATTTTTAATGTTATGAGCCGTTCCATTGGAAACCAGTTCCTTCATAACGAAAGGCTTGAATAACTCGATTGCCATCTCTTTGGGAAGACCGCACTGATAGATCTTTAATTCGGGACCTACCACGATAACGGAACGACCGGAATAATCGACACGCTTGCCCAATAAGTTCTGACGGAACCGTCCCTGTTTTCCCTTTAGCATATCCGAAAGAGATTTCAGTGCCCTGTTTCCGGGACCGGTTACCGGTCTTCCGCGTCTGCCATTGTCAATGAGTGCATCCACCGCTTCTTGAAGCATACGTTTTTCATTGCGCACGATGATATCCGGAGCGCCCAGTTCCAAAAGACGAGCCAAACGGTTATTGCGGTTGATAATTCTTCGATATAAATCATTTAAGTCTGACGTTGCAAAACGACCGCCATCCAGTTGAACCATCGGACGGATGTCCGGCGGAATAACCGGGATAACCGTCAGAATCATCCACTCCGGTTTATTGCCGGAGTTGCGGAATGCTTCTACAACTTCCAATCTCTTGATAATTCTGGCACGTTTCTGACCGGTAGATTCCTTTAAACCTTTTCTAAGATCTTGAGAATCTTTCTCGAGGTCGATCGCCTTAAGCAGCTCCTGAACCGCCTCTGCTCCCATACCTACACGGAAGTTTCCATAACCATTCTTCTCGATTTCCTCACGGTATTCTTTCTCTGACAAAACCTGCTTGTACTGAAGTGCAGTTTTTCCGGGATCCAACACAACATAAGAAGCGAAGTACAACACTTTCTCCAAGGTTCTGGGAGAAATATCCAGAATCAATCCCATTCGGCTGGGAATTCCCTTGAAATACCAAATATGAGAAACCGGAGCAGCCAATTCGATACGTCCCACACGTTCTCTACGTACACTGGCCTTGGTTACCTCAACACCGCATCGATCACAGATCACACCTTTATAGCGGATCTTTTTATATTTACCGCAATGACATTCCCAGTCTTTACTCGGTCCAAATATCTTCTCGCAAAACAAGCCGTCTTTTTCCGGTTTCAGAGTTCTGTAGTTAATCGTTTCCGGTTTTGTAACAACCCCTAATTTGAACCAGTCTTCCCACTGTTTGCTGTTTTTATCTTCCGGCTCCGGAGTTCTATGGGTCCAAAAACGGATCTTCTCCGGGGAAGCCAAACCGATTTTAATAGAATCAAATGTCATTGGTTGATAAGTTTCGTTTGTCTCAGGCATGAACGGTACTCCCTTCTATTATTCTTCATCAAGCGGATCTTCGGTTTCATCGATCTCTTCAGAGTCAAAAATATCTTCCTCTGTATCGAGATCATCTTCCAATCCTTCTAGCTCTTCTTCTAATTCTTCTTCCTCTTCTTCCACAGCAACCAATTCATTATCCTTGAATTCCTGTTTCTGATAACCATAATTAGCATAAGATTCTTCTTGATTATAACGTTTGTCACCTTCAATGATTGAGCGCAGATCTGTATCGCCATAATCTATATTTTCCGACATCTCAACTTCTGTATTGTCATCGCGAAGAACCTTGACATCCAGACCCAGAGACTGAAGTTCTTTCAGTAATACCTTAAACGATTCCGGAATACCCGGTTTTGGAATATTTTCGCCCTTAATAATGGCTTCATAAGTCTTCACACGTCCCACAACATCATCGGACTTCACCGTCAGAATCTCTTGCAGCGTATAGGAAGCTCCATAAGCCTCTAAAGCCCAAACCTCCATCTCTCCGAATCTCTGACCACCAAATTGTGCTTTACCGCCAAGTGGCTGCTGCGTAACCAAGGAATAAGGTCCGGTAGAACGTGCATGAATCTTGTCATCTACCAAATGATGCAGTTTCAGATAATGCATATGACCAATCGTGACTGCGCTGTCAAAATACTCGCCGGTTCTTCCGTCACGAAGTCTGACTTTACCGTCGCGGCTTAGCGGAACACCTTTCCACAATGCGCGGTGTTCCAAATTCTCACCCAGGAACTCCAGCACTTCCGGATTCAGGGTATCTTGATATTTCTCATGAAATTCCTCCCAAGAAGAGTTGACATAATCATTGGCAACATCCAGAGTATCCATAATATCAATCTCGTTGGCACCATCAAAAACGGGGGTTGCAATATTAAAGCCAAGGGCTTTGGCAGCCAAGCTCAAGTGAATCTCCAGAACCTGACCGATGTTCATACGAGAAGGTACACCCAGCGGATTCAATACGATATCCAGTGGACGTCCATTGGGTAAGAACGGCATATCTTCGACCGGAAGCACGCGGGAAACAACACCCTTGTTACCATGACGTCCTGCCATCTTATCGCCAACCGAGATTTTTCTCTTCTGAGCGATGTAGATACGAACGGTTTGGTTGACACCCGGTGACAGCTCATCGCCATTTTCTCTTGTAAATACCTTCGCATCTACAATAATACCATAGGCGCCATGAGGTACTTTCAAAGAAGTATCACGCACTTCTCTGGCTTTCTCGCCAAAGATCGCACGCAGCAGTCTCTCCTCCGCAGTCAGTTCGGTTTCTCCCTTCGGAGTTACCTTGCCTACCAAAATGTCTCCTGCGCGAACCTCGGCACCGATGCGGATGATACCTCTCTCGTCCAGATCCTTCAGTGCCTCTTCGCCGACACCCGGTACATCCCGTGTGATTTCTTCCGGCCCCAGCTTGGTATCACGAGCTTCTGCCTCGTATTCTTCAATATGAACAGAAGTATAAACATCTTCCTGTACTAATCTCTCACTTAATAAAACCGCATCCTCATAGTTGTAGCCTTCCCACGTCATAAACCCAATCAGTGGATTCTTGCCGAGTGCGATCTCACCATTCTGTGTAGAAGGACCATCCGCAATCACATCGCCCACTTCTACATGGTCACCCTTGTAAACAATCGGTTTTTGGTTGTAGCAGTTGCTCTGGTTGCTTCTCTTGAACTTGGTCAAATGATATACATCTTTGTTGCCGTCCGAATCTCTCTTAATGATAATCTCATTCGAAGCAGAGCGTTCTACGGTACCGGCATTTCTCGCCATGGCGCAAACACCGGAGTCTACCGCTGCTTTGCCTTCCATACCGGTTCCTACAACCGAAGTTTCGGTAATCAATAGCGGAACTGCCTGACGCTGCATGTTGGAACCCATCAGTGCGCGGTTCGCATCGTCGTTCTCCAAGAAAGGAATCATAGAGGTTGCTACCGAGAATACCATCTTCGGAGA
>JAVXIV010000110.1:5412-7096 GCA_036785645.1 Hungatella sp. | reverse complement strand
GTCTTCAAAATAATACTTTACAAAATCCTTAGCAACTTCCGGATTTTTACCTGTCTGGAAAATTCCGAACACATTTGCACCACCAAGTGTATATGCTAAACCTGTAGGTCCTGCCGGATATGCAATTATCCGGGTCTTTTCCAATAGTTCTGGTTTTTCCGCTTTCAAACTAGAAACCACGGATCCTGAGTTCGTTATAACACCTACCGTTCCTGCAAGATAAGCACCATTATTCCAACTATCATCACCTGTAATTGCATCCGGCGGAATAATTCCTTCTTCAAATAAGCTTGCAATAAATTTAAGAGCCTCTAATGTTTCAGGAGAATTAATTGTTACCGTTCCCTTCTCATCTACCGGGATACCACCCCAATCTAGAATTATAGTTCTGCAAAAGCCTTCTGCATCGCCACCACCGGATGCCCCCATTGCAAATCCCATGCCGTAGAAGCCATTGGCTGGATCATTCATTAGTTTTGCACCTTCTTTTAATTCTTCCCAAGTAGTCGGAATCTCTTTTCCTGTTTTTTCCCATTGATCGGTTCTTAAATACATACCCGGAGCCGTAAATGCCAATGGAACCAAATATTCTTTTCCGTTAAAAGTACCAAGTACTTTCGCATTGTCTGTAAAATCGACAGTACTAAAGATATCTGAGCATTCCGCAATTTGCTGCATTGATACAAACTGACCTACCAGGGTATCATCGCCAACAATCAAATCCGGTGCATTTCCAGCCTCGATCGCAGCCATCAATTTCTGTTTCATATCTGCAGAAGGAATCACCACATAATCCACTTCAACATTTTTTTCTTCTGCAAAAGCATCAACTTTTGCTTTCATCAAGGTATTATATCCCTCTACATATTCTGATTTATCCCAAAAAACCATTTTTTTCTTAGGTTCTGTCGTTTTTTCTGTCGCTGCTGTTTTTGTAGTTTCTGCCACGGCCGCAGTAGTCACTACATCCCCTGACGACTTTACTGCACATCCCGCTAAAGCAGATGCCATTATCCCAACCCCAAGCATCAATGATGTTATCTTTTTATAACTTTTTCTCATTTCCTTTTCCTCCTTGCTTTTTCCGTTTTGCAGTTGAATTTTTCACATACAACTTCAAATCCACTAGTTCCGACTCAAAAGGTTTATCCTCATCAATTAGTTTTAAGAGTTTTCTCATTGCAATTTTAGAAACCTTTTCTGCCTTTGAGTCCACGCGTGTAAATTCCCGATATTCATCCCCTAGCCGATCATTTTTATAATACTCCAAAATAATCACTGATAAATCTTCCGGAATTTTAATTCCGTACCCTTTCACGACATCCATAAACTGACCGCAAAAGTAACTGATTACAGCCACCGCAGTTGGTCTATTACATGGATTTAATAATTCATTGAATAATAATTTTATATCAGATATTGTCTCATTTTGATTGATTCTATAATAGGTATAACCTAAATTCTCTTGTTCTTTTTCACTCATAAATTCACGATAAGCCCTGTTTCTGGCAGATTCTACTACACTGGTAGACTTTCCCTCTGTGATGATAGCCACTTTCTTGTGATCCAAATTATAGAAATAATCCAAAACTTCTCTCATTGCTTTTCCGTGATCTGATGCGACATAGTTGTAATCATCGATACCATCAAATTTTCCTACACAGACATATGGAATTCCAGCTTT
>JAVXIV010000110.1:0-5402 GCA_036785645.1 Hungatella sp. | reverse complement strand
AAAAGACTGATTCCCTTCCTCTAAATCATAGATCAACAAACCATCTACAAGTGATGATGCAAGACTTTTTAAGTAATCTGTATCCTTAGTAACATCATCTGACCCCATAGAGTAAATCAGCGTATTGTAGTCAAAAATTTTGGATTCTTCTCCTAATGCTGAAAACATAGCCGGATAAAACATCGTATCGTTAAAATGTGAAATATTTCCAGGAATTGCTAAACATACCGTCTTACTGTGATTTTTTGAAGAAAGCCTTCTGGCACTTAAACTTGGTGTATACCCCAATCCTTCGATTGCTTTCTTGATCTTCTTTTTTGTCTCGTCAGACATTCTCCCAAAATTTCCATTTAAATAATTGGATATTGTAGACTTAGAAACTCCGGCAGAACTTGCTACATCAGATATCGTTACTCGCCTCATACACTCACCCCTTTAAATTTCTATTTAAATAAAGCACACAATTACTCAATATTCACTAAAGAACAGTATAATATATTCGTGGCTTCTAAGCAAGTGTATCGGTTTAGTAGAACGGTTTACCTACGGGGTAAAAAAATTTCTTTTATTGCAGTTTTAAATTAGTAAATCGGTTTATCTTTTTCCTGTTATTTGGAATATATCATGTTTTGTGTGCTTTGTCAATATTCTTTCTGTATTTTAATATTTTATATCTATTTTTTATTTGAATCCGTCCATTTTGTTCTGCTTTTGGTCGATATCTATATGTTTTCATGTATTTTGCTATCAATTTTATCAATTCTATATCATTCAATATTCTCCCATTTACTTCTTACAAAGTAAACAGGAGAACTCTATTCACATAATTGGACAATTACTATTCAAAATTGCACCTACATGATCAAATCTCAGATAAAAATGTGCGGATATTCTGGAGTACTTTTTGGCTGAGCAATTCGAATGCCTGTTTTGTACGTCCCGCAGATGCTCCGGCACAAAATACGCGTGGATTTTTCAAAAGTTTCGTTGCCGCTTCTCCCAAAGCTCCCTCGGTATCACAGACCACATAATTACCTTCCCGTCCTGCCCAATTGATCAATGCCGCTGCATCAAAAGCCGGTCCGATGGAAGTATTGAAGAAGATCTTACCATTTCCCATCTTCCGGAATTCTTCTTCATGAAGCAGAATTACATTTTTATTCAAACAGCTAAAGAGCACGTCATTATATTCCAGCAAATCAATCAGCGGACGATAGGTCATACCGCTTGCTTCCTTATCCGGTTTTCTGGTTCGACTGTAGTAAGATACTTCGGCGCCCATAAATTGCAGTGCTTCGGCAACCATCGTTCCGGAAACACCCATTCCGATGATACCCACGCGCAGACCGGTGATTTCAATCGGCAATTTCTTCCACATCGGACGGTCATAGCCATGAAGCAGGCGTACCAATTCACTTAGGACAAATTCCACAACTCCGCGATCTCCATAGTCCCGAATTCCCAGTACCTTGATTCCATGCGCTCTTGCATAAGCAATATCCACGTTGGCACTTTCTTCCGAGTATAGACTGCAGCACATACCCACATAGCGAATATTGTGGCAATGCTCAAAAATGTGTTGATTGATCTTGGAGGTATAACTCAATAATACTCCGTCTGCATCACCAATACGTCTTATAATCTCCGCATCATCCACCGGAACATCCGAAAACATCTCAACCTCTTCTGCATATTGATGCAGCTCTTCTTCCGCAGATTCCACCAAACTAATCGGTTCAATTGCTACTAATTTCTTAAACATAATCATTCCTCCGGCTTTCTTAGTTTCAATTCCATCCTATTGTTTACATTCACAATGCAATCGGTGATACCAGATTCTGCAGCAATGCAACCACGCTCCAGCCCGCGATGGCACTGGTGGATGAGTAGATATTCACAACAGCTTTCACACCATCGCTCTCTGCGCTAATCTTGTAGTCATCTCCAATCATGCCCGGCACACTGGTGATACGAACTCCGGTCTTACCGGCTCCGGTAGTAGCCAAAGAAGATGCCACCGCTACATTGACCTTGGTTGGAAGTAAGGAGATCGCTTCCCTCGCATTGCCCGCAAATACCTCCGTCTCCTCGGTATCGGTCATCAGATGTTCCTCAAACATAGGTGTATTGCGCAGCGATGCCGGTCCTTTTCTACTCTCAAATCCGGAGACCGCTTGTCCCATCAAGCAAATGGTACGCAGCACATCGAAACCGCCTACGGCTCCCGAGGCAATATGTACTCTGGTATTATGTTCTCGTGCAGTCTTCTTCACCCGCTCCAAAAACTCATCATCGGCAAAGGCTCCAATCGATAAAACAACCAGATTTGTCCCGGCAGAGAGAATCGTTTCTGCCAGATCCCGAATGGCTTGTCCGGAAGCCGCCTCTGCTATATAATCCGGCTTTAAAGCAAGCAGTTCTGTGATGGACGCACAAGCCTTGCCTCCTGTTTTTTGAGCCATCGCTGCAGTAGTTTCTGTATTTCTCCCCAAGATACCCACCAGTTCATATTCCGGCAAGCAGCCCGCAAGCCATGCATCCGCTACAATTCCTCCCAGATATCCGCTTCCCAAAATCCCCAATCTCAACTTCTTCATGCTACTTCTTCCCTTCTTTTATAATACAAACCACGTGCAAAGAGGTTTCTTAAGCAGTCTATCTTCTCCTTAAGAAACCTCTTCGCCCGATCCTTCGGTTCTTATATATCTATTGATCCCCTTGCATATTGACACCGGCAATTTTGATATTGACATCCAAAACCGTCAAACCGGTCATAGTCTCAATTGCGGTTTTCACTTTATCCTGAACCTTCTCACTGACAGATGGAATATTGTATCCATATTTCATATTCAGTGACACATCGACCGATACGTGTTCCTCTGTCACATCTACCTTCACACCCTTAGAGAGGACTTTCATTCCAAGCTTGCCAACCAACTCGTTGGTGATATTGCCCGCCATAGAATCTACCCCTTCGATTTCCGTTGCCGCCAGACCTGCAATGATCGCTACCACCTCATCTGCAATCTGCACTTCTCCGATTTTATCTTTCTCATATACTTTGTGAGTATTTCTGCTTTCCATATCTTCCACAATGATTACCTCCTGTGTTCCTATAATAGCCTTATTATAGCAAAAATACTCCCATTTGCAAAGGTATTTTTATTCGTAACTGTTCAGAGGGGGCATATTCTTGCACGTTCTTCGAACGTACAAGAATCATCGGAGATTCCTCCGATGTGAAAATAGTTGTAAAAATCCGCTTACAGCTATTTTTCCGCCCTCTGAATAGTTACTTTTATTCTTCTAAATTCAGTAGGGTAATAATGATATTCTCCGCTCCCACTTCCGTTTTCCGTTTCACAATATCTTCAATCTGCGCTCTCTGCGGATCCGTGATACTGGCTGCATTCACCACCACATCCACCTTGCCGGAAGTGACACTGACCACCGGATCTGAAAATCCTTTCGCCATCAAAAGCGTCTCTGCCGCATTTTCCTTCTCCGCAATCGCAGTTATGCTGATCATATTCTGGATCGCTTCTTGCTTGGCTGCCTCTTCGATATTGCTGCTATTAATGATATTTAGCAGAGTTTCCTTATTTTTTGCACGTATCTGTTCACGGCTCAACTGCACCCCCGCTATGTAATCTGTTACACTCATGCCACTTGTTAAAACTGCTTCTCCTGGATTTTCCAGTCCGGTTGGCACTCCGCTCTCCTCGCCTCCCACGGCTTCCATACCACTGCCTTCACCCGCTGCCAAGGTTTCTCCACTCGTTAAATTTGTGTCGGCTGCCAAGGTTTCTGCGCTTGCTAAATTTGTGCCGACTGCTGGGCTTTCTGCACTCGCTGCACTCTCAGCTTCCTCAATCTGTGCCAAATCCTGATCCAAACTCGGGATTTCTTGTAAATTTTCCGGCTCTCCCAAAATCTTCTGGTTTTCCGCCAGAAGATCTTCATCTGAGATCTCCATCACTCCGGCTTCGTAAACATTACCTCCTGCTGCCAATTCTTTCTTCCCCGTGTAATTGAGATATCCCGCTGCCGCAATCATAATTGCCAATGTTGTCACAATAATCTGATTTCTGCGGAACAGTTTCTTCATATTGACATTCTTCATGTCCTTGATGTGTTTCATGCCTACACTCCTTTTATTCCACCTGTTTTCATACTTTTATTGTATGTGGATTGATGGAAATTATGCTGATTCCAAGGCATTTTGTAAGCGTAAATGAAATATCTCATCAAGAACGTCATATTGCATGAAAAAGTAGACAGCATTGCACGAATATGATAAACTTATCACATACAACAATCTATCATTACAAACGAAAAATCATGCACTTTATAAAGGAAGTAAATTTATGGGACGACCGTTAAGCCAAACAGGAATTGAATATGTATTTGAAACACTTTACCATTCCGGCAATTCCACAGAAGCAATTTATTCGGCACTGGCATTGGTAGCAAGCCACTTTTCATTTGAAAGAGCCTATATTTTCGAAACAAGTAAAGATGGACAGACCACTTCTAACACCTTTGAATGGTGCGCTGATGGGGTGACCTCGGAAATCAACCAATTGCAAAATGTTCCCATCACAGCTGCCACCACAGCCAATGCAAGCTTTCGGAAAACCGGACTCTTTGTCTTAAAATCACTGGATGATTTGCAACCATTAGAACGTAGTTTTTTAGAACCACAAGGCATCAAATCTATGGTTCAGTTTGGGATTTTTGACAAAGAACTGCTGATTGGCTTCATCGGATTTGACAATTGCAGAAGTGATGCACTGCGCAAGGATGCCGAAGTGGACGAGATCGCAACTATCTGCAATATTCTGGCGACATTTTTTGTAAAGCAGCGTGCTGACGAAGCATTGGTCAAAGATACCCAAACGCAAATAGAAGTGATGAATCACCTAAATAACTATATTTATGTGGTCAAGCCCAACACCTTCGAAGTTCTGTTTATGAACAACCAGACCCGCAAGTGGATGAATAACCAAGAGAGTACAACACCGTGTTATCACTTTTTTCGAGGTAAAAATGCACAGTGTGAAGACTGTCCCATCCGAGAATTGCAAGATGAGCAGTTAGCACAAGCGACCTGTGAAATCCATAACGAAAAGCTGGGAGCTTGGTTGGAGGCATCCGCATCCACCTTGAACTGGACAGATGGTTTCCCGGCTTATCTCATAGAGTGTGCCGATATCACCAAGCAGAAAACAGAACATCTTCAACATATCCATCAGTTGGAACAGCTTCTATTTGTGGATGAACTGACCCAAAGTCGTACCTTTTACAAATTTGAAGTCGATGCCCGTGAGATTTTAAAGAGGCCGTTGGATCACAAACATTTTCTGGTCAAGCTAGATATCGAGAACTTTAAACTGATTAAT
>JAVXIV010000109.1:684-7112 GCA_036785645.1 Hungatella sp. | reverse complement strand
GTTGGCGCAGGTGCCGGTGTTGGCGCAGGTGCCGGTGTTGGCGCAGGTGCCGGTGCAGTTGCCGCCGGACCTTGTACACCCGGACCTCCGGCACTTCCCGCCGGTGCTTCTGTGGGTGCCGTCTCTGCAGGTAGCGTGGGTGTCGGTGTCGCCGGTGCAGTTGGAACCGGAGCCGGAGTCGGCACGGGTGCCGCTCCGGGAGGACCTACACGGTAAACAGCCGGAGCCGGATTATAGGTATCCGTATGCAAAATCTCTTTCTCCGTCTCCACTCCGTCCACATAAACATATTTCCATAATCTGGATTTTAAACCTCTATGAGCCGACTGTTCTCTCACCTTTGCCCCCGGGGCAAGGGTACGATCCACTTTCGTCACCGGTGCACCCGGCTCTGTGGTACTTAGTGTCTCTGAAACATACTTAATCGTTCGGTTCGCCGGACGACTCTCCTTGCCATAAATTGTAAAATTCAAGGTTCTGCCGGAAGTACTGCCCGCCACATAAATCGGTGACTCATAAGGATTGGTGATCTTGATATCTTTATAGGTTCCGGCAATCGCCGCATCATTGGATGGCTTCACATAAGTAACGATCATCGAATGGTTCTGCCTCTGGGTGATCTCCATCTCCGCAAGCAGAGCCGCATTGTATAAGGTCGTTGCAATCTGGCATACTCCACCGCCAACGCTGTCTACCACCTGCCCATTCTCATAGGCCGCCGCCGTCGCATATCCATTCTGGGTTGTGAATGGTTGCATGCATTCATATCCGGATAATGTCTCCCCCGGCATCAAAAGATGCCCATTGATCTTGGAAGAACCTACCCTAAGATTCGTAGCACGTGAAGCTCCGCTGCTGCTAAAATCCGTGGAAAAAGTCCCCAATACGTCTTGAATCAGGGAAAGTGCTTCGGTTGTCTTGGTCGGCTGATCCAAAACCACGACAGCCGCAACTTGAATCGGTTCATTCAGTCCACCGCTCAATGCCTGATCTAAGACCTGCTTGGTTGCCTCTATATCCACTTGCTGCCCGGTAACCGAAGGGGTAACCACAAATTTGCCATTCTCTCTGGTGATTGTGGCATCCTTCGCCTCCAACGTCAGAGAAGAACACTCCTGGTCCACAAATGCCGCGATCTTCGTCTGATCCATCGAAGTCTCCAGTTCAATATGAAGCGGGTTTTTCTCTAAGTCTTTGGCATTCATATAACGTTTAATCAAATTGGCATCTTGGTACGTACCGACCGCTTCTCCTACCGCATCCGTATTACTCCAGTGAAATCCCAGAGATGACGCATCGGTTTCTATCAAGGATCCACCCACATCCAGCGTAATCTTCTGCTTCGCCAAGCTGTCGATATAGTCCTCTACTTTCTGCTTTGCTTCTTCTTGCGTCATTCCACCCAGATTATAGTCTCCCACATAGATTCCGTTCGGAATCTCCTCTGCTTTTGCGCTAACCGGCAAAGAAACGGCAATAGCAAGTGCCAGTGCAGCCACCGACAAACCACTCATCCATTTTCTCGTTTTCATAATTGTGGTAAACTCCTCTTTATCACTTTCTCCTATTGATCGCATTCTTCTAGAAATTCAGTACCCCAACTACCATCGGGACTACCATCGCCAGCACCAGTAAAATAACAATGACCGAAGATACGATCTTTCTTGTTTTCTTATTATTAAAATTCAGCATATCTTTCACCTCTTTACTATTCTTCCATACTGTGAGATGATTTTATCCGTCATTCGGGAAATTTCATTTCTGGATAAATGTTCTATCTGCACAGTTATGTCTATTTTATGATATTTTATTAATTCACGCAAGCCTTCTTTTTGCCTTTTTGTCGCAAATTGTTCTTTTTTCACCTTGTAAATCAAGAATTTATCTTCAAACGCACGCGGCTTCTGTATGCCATGCTGCAGAAGCATCTTTTGGTAGAGTTCATGGGCTGCATACGCATCCGATAAAGCGCGGTGGGCATGTTGATTCTCCACCTGATAATATCGGCATGCCACTGCCAAATTCTTCTTGACCTCTGCAGGCATAAATTCTCGGCATAAAAGCAGTGTATCCATTCCTTTCTTCTCGAAAGTCAGGCCGCCATTGACTGCCGCACGTTTTAAAAAGCTATAATCAAAGATGATATGATGACCCAGCAATGCAAACCCTTCGCAAAATTGCACAATCGCTTCAATCACTTCTTCAATTCCGGGTGTCTCTTCCAACATCAAATTATCGATTCCGGTTAGCTCGATCGTTTGCGGCTCCAGCTTCCTTCTCGGATTCACCAAAGTTGCATACTCTTCTACTACCTGCCCATCGATCACTTTTAAAGCTCCGATTTCAATGATCTTGTCCATCTTAGGATCTAACCCTGTGGTCTCCAAGTCAATGGCTATATAAGAATTGATCATGCTTTTTTACCCGCACCGGGGCAATATTCTTTCAGGAAACAGGTTTCACATTTTGGAGATCTGGCCACACAAATCGTTCTTCCAAGCGTGATAATTTGAATATTCCAAAGAATCCAATGATCCTTCGGCAGTATTTTCATCAATTCATATTCAATCTTCTCCGGATCCTCTTCCTTGGCAAATCCCAACTTTCCGGAAATTCTTTTCACATGGGTATCCACCACAATACTGGGCTCGTCATAAATATTGCCGCGAATGACATTGGCCGTCTTGCGACCCACCCCCGCTAGCGATGTCAGTTCCTCGATCGTACGCGGAACCTCTCCTCCAAATCTCTCTAGGAGTCCTTTGCAGCAGGCAATGATATTTTTGGCCTTCATATGATAAAAACCGATGGAATGAATATCCTGTTCCAGTTCCAATTGATTCGCACCGGCAAATTTCTCCAAGGTATCATACTTTTTAAATAAATCCGCTGTTACCAGATTGACTCTGGCATCGGTACATTGCGCACTCATAATCACCGCAATCAATAATTGCCACGGTGTTTCATGATTCAAATAACAGCGGTAATCCGTTCCGTATTCCGAATCCAGTGCCTCTAGCACCAAACGAACTCGTTCCGCTTGTGCAGCCTTTGTCTCTTTTCTTGCCATGCTGCTCCTCTCATGTACATGATAATCTCTGAATCCGGGTCGCTTTTGCGTTATAATTTAAGGGATCTCGATTCAAATAATCAAATAGAATCATATGACCATCCTCCAGCACCTCCACATGTGCCATCTTACTGATCTGTCTGGAATCATATGCCTCATAACCCAACAAATGCAGCGGTTGTTTTGCCTCTGCCATGAAGAAATCCCGCACCTCCGTCTTATATGGTCCCTGATCCATCGCAAAGGAAGGGCGGCTCTTACTATTTTCCCGCAAATACAGATCCTGCATCAGTAAATCCCGATAAGCGGACAGATTCTGCATCTGCTGTTGCTGCATAAATTGATACAAAATCTCATAGCGCGCCAATCGATTATGCCTGATATCAAATAGTTTTTCTTCTTCATAGTAGTCCGCCAAAGCAGTAAACATCGCAAATGCAGAGGAAAACTCTCCTTCCAAAGACTCAATTGTGCGGCGAAATTGTCCGCTGTTATAATAAACCTCTACCATCTCCTCCACCGCCTTGAGTCTCAGCAATTCCTCATAGCAAATCCACTTGGTTGACAATACTTCATACGGTGACCGGCTCTGATAAATCAGTTCATAAGCTTCCGCCATCTCGGCCATATAGGATCCCTTTAATACTTTCAGAAAACCCAGCTGCAATTGTTCCGGCCTCATGGCATAGACTTCATGGAAGGATCGGACGAAGCTCTCATATCCCTCATAGGGAAGTCCCGCAATCAGATCCAGGTGCTGATGAATGTTGTGCCCCTGATTGATCCAAGATACAATACCGCGCAGTTTATCTAAGTCCATCGTTCTTCGAATCTCGCGGATCGTCTGTGGATTCGATGTCTGCACACCGATCTCAAGCTGAATCAGTCCCGGTCTCATCTGTCTCATAATGGCCAGTTCTTCTTCCTCCAAAATATCGGCGGATATCTCAAAATGGAAATTAGTGATGCCATTATCATGCTCCAAAATATAGCTCCAAATTGCAATAGCATGACTTTTTTTACAGTTAAACGTTCGATCTACAAACTTAACCTGCGAAACCCTATGTTCCAGAAAAAAGTCCAGTTCGACTTTCACTAAGGAAAGATCGCGAAATCTGACTGCTTTATCTATGGAAGACAGGCAATAGCTGCAGGAATACGGACATCCGCGACTGCTTTCATAATAAATAATCTTATGTTCAAATCCATCCAGATTTCGGTAGGAAAAAGGGATACGGCTCATATCCATCACCGGGCGAATGGGATTGGTGACGATGGCACCGTCACTTCCGCGAAAAACGAGACCGTCCACTCCATACCAAGCAGGTGCAGGCAGCGTTTCGCAATCGGCTGCCCCATGCTCATAGCTCTCCATCAATTGTGCAAAGGTCTCTTCCCCTTCACCTACCATGATTCCGGTCACACCCGGTTCGTCTCGCAGAACCTGGGCTGCATCGTAGGAGACCTCCGGACCGCCCAACCAGATCTGCATCTTAGGTCTTAGCTTATGCAGATCTCGAATCAAATCCCGCATATAATCAATATTCCAAATATAACAGGAACATCCGATGGCATCCGGTTTTCTCCGGTAAATATCTTTTAAAATCAGTTCCATCTGATGATTGATCGTGTACTCTCCAATTTCAATCGTCCAGGATGAAGCCTGCTCCGCCAAACGTTGTGCTGCATATGCCTGCAGACTGTATACCCCCAGATTGGAATGTATATATTTGGCATTGATTGCCACCAGCAAAAACTTCATAGCTCCACCCTCTCTCTGCATTAGACTTTTAAGATGTGATACCCTGCCGCTTTGGTCAGGCGGTTCATGATCGCCTGACCCAGTTCTGCCTTCGAAAAGCTCTCTGAGAAGATATAATCCACATCCAAATCATCGTATTCTCTCAATACTGCAAACAGATTATGTGCGATGGTTGTTTCCTTGGCGCGCATTCCCAAGCTTCGCACAATTCCCTTGGGATAGCGATCTTTTGTCTCTTCCGTGCAAATGACTCCCACAGAACATCCCAGTCGTAATTTTTCTTCGGTCAGTTCCAAAATCGTCTGCACTACCTTTTCCATATCCATGGACTCCACCAATAGCAGTTCTGCCCGCGGTGCATAGTGTCGGTATTTCATACCGGGTGCCTTCGGTTTGATTCCCTCCTTCATGGGTCCCAAAATGGCCGGATCAATCTCCACTTGCCCCAGTGTTTTGCGGAGCATCTCAATCGTAATGGCACCCGGGCGCAGCATCGTCGGTATCGCACCGGAGACATCTACAATCGTGGATTCCAAGCCAATTCCCACCGGGCCTCCATCCACGATCATCTCAATCTTGCCATTCATATCCTGATATACATGTTCAGCCGTGGTAGGACTGGGTCTTCCCGAAGTATTGGCACTCGGTGCCGCAATCGGAATTCCCGCCAGTGCAATCAATCGCTGTGCCACCGGATCGCTGGGCATACGAATGGCCACAGTCTCCAGCCCGCCGGTTGTTTTGTAAGGCACCATCGCACTTTTTGGAAATACCAAGGTCAGTGGTCCCGGCCAATATGCCTCCATCAGTTTCCTGCCCGCTTCCGGAATACAGGCAGTCAATGCCTCTACCGCTTCCATGTCTGCCACATGGGCAATCAGTGGGTTGTCTGATGGGCGTCCTTTTGCGGCATAAATCTTGCCGGCCGCCTCTTCATCCAAGGCATTGGCCCCCAAGCCATACACCGTTTCCGTTGGAAATGCTACCAGACCGCCCTGCTGCAGAATATATGCCGCTTCCAACAGCTGATCCTCTTTTATATTTTGATTATCTTCTATCTTGATTCGTTTGGTTTCCATGTTTCTTCCTTGCCTTCTCTTCTCCGGGCTGCTTCCTATTTTGACCTTATGCTTCATAATAGCACAACGAATAGTGGGGTGCAACTCCAAACAACATATAGAATTTTTCCATTTTTATTGTTTTTTTTTGAAAATACTCTATACTATCTATATATCAAGAAAAGGAGCAACTCATTTTATGAAGAAAAAAACAAAGGTAATACTAAATCTTGCACTAACCGTCTTTTTCCTAGCAGCGATTGTAGTAGAGGCACCCAATCTAAATCCGCTGTTTGCAGACGGAGCATTCTCCTGGTGTTTTATAATCAGCTGCTACGTGATTTTAAACTTTCTGGTAGGACTGGGCGGTATTCGTATTTTCACCGATGAATCTTCTCATCTTCAGTTTCAGATGGATAAAAGCGTCCGCGGAATCAAAAAAGGTATTTTCTTATTAGCTTTCATATGGGGATTATACTTTCTGGTTTCTATCCTCTCGGCTCCTCTCTTTCATTACAAGGCCTACCGGGATCAGCTT
>JAVXIV010000109.1:0-674 GCA_036785645.1 Hungatella sp. | reverse complement strand
AGAGATCGGAATTTACGGATACGGTTCAACCGTTGGCACTGGATCAGCTGCCTGTTGTCGATAAATATCTGGCACTGGAACTGGCAGACAAAAAAGTGGGTGAAAATCCGGGACTTGGCAGCCAGATCATCTTGGGCTCTCCGGTCATTCAGCAGGTGAATGACCGGCTGGTTTGGGTAGTTCCCTTGGAGCATTCCGGTTTCTTCAAATGGCTCAAAAACATGGATGGCTCTGCCGGATATATCATTGTATCTGCAACGGACATCAGCGATGTTTCTCTGGTCACCGATCACAAAATCAAGTATCAACGCAATGCCTACCTATTTGATGACTTAAACCGTCAGGTTCGCCTATTCCACGGTGGTATGTTCCGCGGACTCAGTGATTATTCATTTGAGTTGGATGAGAGCGGTGTCCCTTATTGGTGTATCACGACTTATGAAAACAAGTGGCTTTTCCAACTTCCGGAAGCTACCGGAATCGCGATGGTCAATGCCAGCACCGGCGAAACCATCTACTATCCGCTGGGTTCTCAGCCGGAATGGGTAGACCGTGTACAGCCGGAAGATTTTATTATGAACCAGATTCAAAATCAAGGTGCCTATGTTCACGGTGTATTTAACTTCTCAAACCAAGATAAATTCCGTCCCAGCCAAGGCAATATCATTGTCTAC
>JAVXIV010000108.1:0-7118 GCA_036785645.1 Hungatella sp. | reverse complement strand
TGATTACCTCCTGTTCTCCGGGTTGGATTAAATATTGTGAGCACTATTTCCCGGATATGACCGAGCATCTATCCAGCTGTAAATCTCCGCAGCAGATGTTTGGTGCCATTGCGAAATCTTACTATGCAGAAAAAGCCGGAATAAAACCGGAAGATATCGTATCGGTCAGCATCATGCCTTGTACTGCCAAGAAGTTTGAGATTGGCAGAGACAATCAAGCAGCCAATGGGGTTCCGGATGTCGACTATTCTCTCACGACCAGAGAACTGGCTCGTATGATCAAGAAGATGGGCATCCGTTTTACAGAACTTCCGGATGAAGAATTTGATACCCCTCTGGGACTGGGCAGCGGTGCCGCTGTCATCTTTGGTGCAACCGGAGGTGTTATGGAAGCTGCGCTCCGAACTGCAGTGGAGACTTTGACCGGCGAAGAACTTGCCTGTCTTGATTTCACCGATGTCCGCGGTATGGACGGTATCAAAGAAGCGACCTATCCGGTTGCCGGCTTAGAAGTGAAAGTAGCCGTTGCCTCCGGTTTGGGCAATGCCAAGAAACTGTTAGAGCGTGTGAAATCCGGTGAAGCAACTTACCACTTTATCGAGATCATGGGATGTCCCGGTGGCTGTATCAACGGTGGCGGACAACCTCAGCAGCCCGGACCGGTACGCAATACCGTAGATATTCGTGCACTGCGTGCAAAGGTGCTGTATGATGCCGATAAAGGCAATCCAATCCGCAAGTCTCACGAGAATCCGGCGATCAAAGAATTATATGCAACCTATTTGGGCGAACCCGGAAGTGAAAAAGCACATCACCTGTTACATACAACCTATGTAAAAAGAACCATTAACTAACGATATCCAAGGCAATCAAAAGACAAGCCGGAAGAAGATCACACTTCTTTCGGCTTGTCTTTCTTTTATTCCTATCCAATCAGGCTCTTATCTTCCCACAGCGATGATGGCATCAATCAGATCTACATAATCGGCACAAAATTCCCCATACATGGGAATCACCGCATCCCGAAATCGCTTCTTTTCTGCATCAGATAGTTCTATGATCTCACAATCCCCGTCCCGTGCGATTTTTTCGGAAGCCTTCTCTCTCTCCAGCCACAAGGTTCGCTCATATTTTGCAGATTCCTGTGCACATTCTCGGATGATCTTCTGATCTTCTTCGGATAACTGCTTCCAGGTAGACTGTGCCACCAGTTGCAGCTCCGGAACCCGCGTATGCTCATCCAAGGTATAATAGGAGGCCACCTTATAATGATCCGTAGATTCATAAGAGGGCCAATTGTTCTCTGCCCCATCAATGGCTCCGGTTTGCAGCGCCGCATAGACATCGCCATAAGGCATGGGCACCGGAATCGCTCCCAGCGCCTTGATCATCTCCTCCATCACAACCGATTCCTGTACCCGAATGCGTTGCCCCTTCATGTCTTTCAAGGTTGTAATCGGTTTCACAGAGTTATAGAAATTACGTGCCCCGGCATCATACCAGGAGAGTGCCACCAGTTGCGAATCCCCAAAAGAATTCAAAAAATCATCTCCGATGCTCCCCTCCAAGACACTCCACATATGTTCCGGTCCGGTATACAGATAGGGCATCTGAAGTACATTCAGCTTGGGCACAAACTCAGCTAAAGGAGATAGGGAAACCCGTGCAAAATCAATCCCGCCAAACTGCAGCTGCTCGATGACTGTTTTCTCATCTCCCAGCACACCCTCTGCGTTTACCTGTACGACAATTCTGCCGCCGGTGCGATCCTTTACTAATTCTGCAAATCGGTAGGCACCTTGTGTGGTAGGATAATCCTCACTCTGGTTTTCTGCATAGGTGAGCACAAATTCCGGAATCGCCGTATCCTGACTTGGGTGGTGTGAATTGCCGCAAGCCACCACCAGAATTGCGGCAGAGCAAAAGGTCAGGATCGTAATCCAATGTTTGATCATCGTAACTCCTCTCCTTTGCAGTGTCTAGTGAATCCGCTTGCTGATGTAGTCATACAATGCCTTTCGCTCTTTCCCAAGAACGCGATTCGTCAATACAAACCCATGAACAGAATCAGAAAACACAACCATCATGGTCGGTTTTTTAGAAATCCTCCGAATCGAACTCCACGGAATATCTGAGTTTTTTTCTCCAAGCCGAATATGAACTCCGCTCTCATCAAATCCTATTTGCGTATCCTGCTGAATTTCTGCCGCTTGTTTTTGTGCCTTTCGGTAAATCATCAGCGGCTGAATCAAGGGAAATAAGCAGCAGCCAAGTATCAGAAGTAGCTTAAAGAAGTCACTGCTCGAGTCCCATTTCGCCACCAATAGGGCGAATACGGCTGCCGTAAAGATAATATTGCACATTCCGACCATAGAGCCATAGGTATAGTACATCGATAATTGCCACAGTTCCCAAGCGGTGGTTCGGTAAGTATACTGATATTTCATCGCCAAATCCTCTTATCACATTTTATTGTCCCAGCATCATAGGCAGCCACAGACTGATAGCCGGAATAAAGGTAATCAATAACAAGGTAATGATCATGCACAGATAGAATGGAAGGGTTGCCTTGACCACGCGTTCCATCGGTACATGCGAGATCGCAGAACCAATGAACAATACGGCTCCAACCGGAGGCGTAAGCAGACCTATTCCACAGTTTAAAACAACCATGATACCAAACTGAATCGGGTCAATTCCAATGGATGTTGCAATAGGCAGTAAAATAGGGGTTGCAATCAAGATAATCGGTGCCATATCCATGATACAACCCAATACCAAAAGAATCAAGTTTAATAATAGTGCCAATAGAATTGGATTATCAGTCAAATTGGTAATCGCACTTGCCGCCAGATCCGGAACGTGCAAACGCGTCAGGCAATAGCCAAAAATACTAGAGGTTGCAATCAAAATCAAGACAATCGAAAGTGTATTCACACAATCATCCAGGACTCTCCAAACACCCTTCCAGTCTAATCCCTTATAGATAAAGACGCTGACAATCAAACTGTAAATAACCGCGATAGCTGCAGATTCGGTTGCGGTAAACACACCGCCCACAACACCGAATACCACGATCATAACCGCAGCCAGTGCCCAGAAGGATACGCTTAACTGTTTGATCAAATTCTTAATACTAAATTTATCACCCTTGGGATAATTGCGTTTTACAGAAATGATATAAGAACCAATCATCAGAGAAACAGCCAGCAAAGCACCCGGAATATATCCGGCCAAGAATAGGCTGCCTACCGATATTCCACCCGCTGTAGTTGCATAAATAACCATATTATGGCTGGGCGGAACCAAAAGCCCTTCACACGAAGATGTGATGGTGACTGCAGTTGAAAAATCATCATCATATCCCTGATCTACCATCATGGGGATCAGGATGGAACCCAGTGATGCGGTATCCGCAGAAGCCGAACCGGAAATGCCGCCAAAGAAATAGGAAGCTACAATATTGACCATCGCCATGCCGCCGCGCATCCAACCCACACACGCATTGGCCAGTGCAATCAGTTTTTCGGAAATTCCACCGGAGCCCATCAAGCAGCCCATGGTAATAAAGAACGGAACTGCCATCAAGCTAAAGGAACTGATTCCTTTCACCATCTGCTGACAAATCGTCGTGAGAGGGAGTCCCTGTGACAGAAGGCAGAATACAGACGCCAATGCGACTGCATAAGCAATGGGGAAGCGCAAAAAGACCATTATAAAAAAGCTGGCAAGTAAAATTACAATTGCAAGACTGTCTCCACTCATAACTCATTCCCCTCCTTTACATAAAAACTTTTTACATGATTGTACAATGCTTCTATTTCGAAAATAAGCATTGCGACTCCGGCAAGCGGCACCGGAAAATACATCCAAAATCTGGAAAGCCACGGCATACTGACATAGGTCCCCTTGGATCCGATTCCCGTAGCATACTTCCATCCTACAAACACCATGATAAATGCAAGCGCCAATACACCAAAATCGGCCACAATATCCAGTGCTTTTACTACGTTTTTTGGTAAATAGGTATCAAATGCGGTCATGCGAATATGCGCACCTCTACGAATCGCAAGTGCTGCGGAAAGCACCGCCATGTAGGACATACAAGTCAAAACCAATTCCTCACTCCACGCAGGATCCGGGATAAAGGAAACATATCTGCCCACAACTGCCATACTGGTGATCAGAATATCCCCCACCAAAAGCAGCTTACATACAAGCAGTACAAGCTTGTACGTCATATCGTACGCAGGCTTTATCTTATCAATCTTTTTAAATAATTCCGGCATCGTAATTCCCCCTTTCAAAAATCAGGCACAGAAGTATAGTAAAAGCTCCTGTGCCCTTGTCCCTGCTATCGATTATTTCATGTCCAAAATCTGCTGATAAAGTGCGGCATTTTCCTTGGTAGAAGAAGCAATGATATCTTTACATGCATCCTGCCATGGCTTGATATCGGTAACTTCGGTTATCACGGTACCGCCTGCTTTTAATTCATCCAAAACCTTGTTTTCGGCTTCTTCTGAAATCTTACGGTTAAAGTCAGAAGCATAATTGCCGGCCTCTACCAGAATCTTCTGCTGCTCTTCGGTCAGCTTATCCCAGGCATCATCGGTAATAATGACTTGAATTGCACCCAGAGTATGACCATCTAAAATCAGGTTTGGAGCAATTTCCTGGAATGCATTCGATTTATAATTGGCAATTGGCTGTTCTGCGCCATCTACCACACCGGTCTGAAGTGCAGAATATAATTCGTTGAAAGACACAACGGTTGGGTTGGCGCCCAGTCCGCTTACCATACCATTCATGATTGGGTCATTGGAAACTCTCAGCTTCATGCCCTTTAAATCCTCTAATTTCGTAACCGGATCTACGGTAAAGAAATGACGGAAACCCTCTTCTCCATAAAATAAGCCTCTGACACCCAAGCCATTGTCATGCGGTTCCATCAAAAATTCAGGAGCTAAATCACTCTTTGCAAAGTTCCAAAAATGTTCCCGATTCACAAAAGTATACGGAACAGACAACAGGACTGATTTTTTGGCACCATAGCTGGTGAGTGCAAATGCAGAAATACGGGAGATATCAATCGTACCGCCACCGCCAAGCATGGTATCCAGTACATCGTTTTCAGATCCCAGAACACCGCTGGCCTGAACATCAATTTTAATCTTGCCGCCGGAAAGCTCTTCCACCTTCTCTTTAAATGCGGTTCCGGTCTGTCCGACGATGGTATCCAGTGGATTGACCTCTGCATAAACCAAGGTTATTTCCGGTTCTGCAGCTGCGGCTGCTTTGGTTGCTTCTGCTGCTTTGGTGGTTTCCGCTGCAGCCTTGGTAGCTGCCTGAGTAGCTGCCGGGGTCGTGGTCTTCTCCGGAGTCTTAAGCCCACAACCTACCAGTGATGTGGTTACCATCGCGGCGCACAGTGCTGCGCTAATCCAACTTTTCTTCATATTCCAATTCCTCCTCTTAATACTTTTTTTATGCTTTCGCATAGTTTTTTAACGTTATCTTTACGTTATCTTTATTATAAGAGGTATTGGCGCATCTGAATACCGTAAATATTTGTGAATCATAGTACAATTTTAACCTAATTTAACATTTTCTTTATGCAAATTAGACATATAGTCTCTTTATTCCCTCTTAATTTCTTTTAAATATGTCATTTCGATATTCCGTGGGGCTCTGACCGGTGATTCGTTTAAATACTTTGGCGAAGTAATTCGAATCGCTGTATCCCACGGCTCTTCCGATCTCCTTGATATTGATCATGGGATCTTCCAGAAGCTTCTTGGCCTCCCGGATCCGGTATTCGGTAAGATAAACGGTGAAGTTCTGATGGAAATTCTGTTTGAACAATTTACAAAAATATGCCTCGGAATAATTCATAGCTCTAGCCAGATCCTGCATAGAAATATCCTGCATATAATGTTCATGAATATATTGAAGAATCATTTCCGGTTTATCGGAATGGTCAAGCGGCGGCTGAGCGGATTCTCTCGCCGGGCAAGCCTGTGTGATGCGCATCGCCTCCTCCAAGACAAGCAATAATTCCTGCTCGTCATAAGGCTTGAGCAAATAGTCCAATGCCCGAACCGTAATCGCCTTTTTCGCATAAGGAAATTCATCAAAAGCCGTCAGAAAGATAATACAGCAGTCCGGATCCTGTTCTCGGATTCTCTGTGCCGCTTCAATTCCATTGATTCCGGGCATTTCGATATCCAATAGGGCGATCTGAATCTGCTCCTCCTCATAAATACGCAGAGCTTCCCTGCCATTCTCCGCTTGGAAGATCATACATTGATCTCCCAGTGCTTTTTCCAGTGTCTTATATAAAGCCTTTCGTTCTATCATCTCGTCATCTGCTATCAATAACCGGTACATCTGCACTCCTCCTGTTTCAGTTTTATTGCCGCTCTTCTACCTGTGGAATGAGCATCTGAATGACGGTTCCGCAGCCTTTCCGGCTATAGATCTTCAAATCGCCATTCCGATACATCGCGTGAATTCTCTGATCAATATTGCCTAGGCCGATTCCACCTCCCGAGGTTCGCTGTTCCTTTAAGGCTTCTGTAATTTCGATCCGCCGCTCCTCCTCCATCCCCAGTCCGGTATCTGCTACGGAAATCATAACATCCCCACCACATGGCCAGATGCGAATGCAGATTCTTCCACCCTCTTCTTTCTTCGATATACCATGAATGATTGCATTTTCTACGACCGGCTGCAAAATAAATGCCGGTACAATCACCTTATCTGCCTCTACCTCCAGCTTACATGAGTACTGAATTCTTCGACCAAACCGCATCTGTTGAAGATAGAGATAATCCTGCACCACATGCAGTTCCTGCTCCAGAGGAACCGTCTGCTCCGTGGTGCGAAGGTTATAGCGGAACAAATTACTCATGCTGGTTATCATGCGTTCGGTGACCTCCGCATCCTCAAGCTTTGCCATGCTGGCGATCATATTCAAGGTATTAAATAAGAAATGTGGATTAATCTGGCTTTTGAGCAATTCTAATCGAACCACATTCAAACGTTTTGCCACCTCTACCTTCTCTAATGCCTCTTTGTGAAGCAGCTGCGTCATCTCGTTGTTCTCCTTTAGCGTA
>JAVXIV010000107.1:0-7146 GCA_036785645.1 Hungatella sp. | reverse complement strand
ACATCCGAGCGGTACCCCCACCAACACCGCCCAGGTCAAAGCCAAAGCTCCAATCTTTGCGGAAACCGGGAACATTTCTAAAATAATACTGATAACGGCACGATTTTTCTGCATCTTTAACGATACACCAAAATCTCCATGTGCCAGATTCTGAAGATACTTGCCTAACTGTACAATGACCGGCTGATCCAAACCATATTTGGCATTCAAAGCCGCTAAGGTTGCTGCAGATGGAGTTTTTTCACTCAGCCAAGGACTTCCCGGCACTGCATTCATCAGCAAAAATGTTACACAGGTTACGACAAATATAGTAACCAGTGCCATCCCTACTCTTTTCACTACGTACTTACCCATTAGATCACATCCTACTTTTCTTTTTCGTTTATGCTTTCGTAGTGCTCTCTTTTGATTTACATAAAAAGCATATACGCTCAATAGTTTACCCCAAAACATGATTTTGGTCAAGCGTTTTACTCGTATTTTGTCATATTTTTGTTCAAAGCCCGGATGACCGGAAAAGACAAGTGTCTTTAGTAGAAAAACATTTTCAGGAATCTGCCAACCACCAAGCGCCTCCTAATTTTCTGAAATAATCCCAATATCCTGCCTTTTTGACACTCCCATCGGTCAAAACCGGCAATCCACCAAGTCGCTCTCCGTTCAATCGGTATTGCAGTTCCCCCACCTTGCTTCCGGGTTCTACGGGCGCTTCCACCGATTCATCCAAGATCAGTTCTTTGGTAATCATCGACAGATCTTCTCCTTTTAAACTCAGATAAGAAAACGTTCCGTCATAGCGCAGAGGAACCCATTCTTCCACCCCATTCCTGACTTGCAATTCTGGCAATGGGAGCATCTCTACATCTTCATACAGCTTACAGTTTGCATATCCATAATTGAGCATTTCCAAAGCATCCCGAAATCGCACTTTATAATCCGGTGCTGCCATGACCGCCGCAATCAGACGAACTCCGTCTTTTTCTGCCGTAGCGGAAAGACAGTATTTAGCAAGAGAAGTCGATCCTGTCTTTAAACCGGTCACTTTAAAATTAGTTGCCATTTTTAGAAGTTTATTGGTATTGGAAAGACCAAATTCTTTCGTTCCCTGCTTTGTCACATGCGTGATATTTTCCATCCATATCGTGGAGTAATGATGAATTTCCGGATAGTGATTGATCAGTTCCCGCGACATGAGTGCGATGTCTCTGGCGGTCGTCACATGAGTAGGTGACTCAGTCAAACCACAGCAATCTTCAAAATTTGTGTGCTTCATACCCAAACCCACCGCTCGTTCATTCATCTGCTTTACAAACTCGCTCTCGCTCCCCGCAAGATACTCTGCTAAAGCAACCGAGGCATCGTTGCCGGATGCAATCACAATGCATTTAATCAGTGTCTCTACGGTCTGTACTTCGCCCTCCTCCAAAAAGACCTGTGAACCTCCCATAGATTTAGCATAGGCACCGGTAACCACTTCATCGGTCATCTTGATTTTACCGGATTCTAATGCATCAAAAATCAAAATGAGGGTCATGATTTTCGTGATACTGGCCGGACTCCGAGGCTCATCTGCATTTTTTTCATAGAGAACCTGACCGGTACAAGCTTCCAACAAGATGGCAGATGGTGCCGCAATCTGTAGTCCCACTTGATCTCCATCACTGACTTTATCCTCCTGCAGGCTGATCACCGTCCGACTGCCGACCACCATCACCGGTTCCTCTGCCCATACCGAGCAAACGGATCCATTCAAAAGCATGGCACAAGTACATATGACACTGATGATACGTTTCATAGCATCCCCCACAATTTTTCTACTTTTACTAATATATAAAAGTGCAGGCATCACATATGACTCTTTTTCACGAAAACCTTCAAACTAATTTGTTACAACTTCCTTAATTTCTTACATTCTTCCCGGAAATATGCTAGAATAAAAAGAGCTATCTGTGTTTTACAAATATAAGAAATATAAGGGGTATTTTTATGAAAAGGAACGATTATCGAAGACGTATGCGTAGGCGAAGGAACCAATCTGTGCCCATTCAGATCTCTCTTCTTCTACTGGGAATTATAGCAATCGGACTGATTGGAAGCGGTATCTTCGTGTTGGGACGGCAACTAAAGAAACACGACTCCAAGGTGATTAGCACCGCCATCTCCACTGCCGAATCAAAGACACCTACTGCCGGTTCCACTATGACTCAGGAACCGTCTAGTGCCACCACCACTACCGATGCTGCCGCGGATCTGCTGCTTCAAAAGGCTGCTCGGCTTGCTGCCGGTTATGATTATGACGGTGCCATTGCCTTATTGCGTCAGGATGCGGCTGTTGCTTCCACACAGTCGGTCAGCGATACGATTACCGCATATGAAACTGCGAAGTCCGCTCTGCTTCCATATGAGATCTCACAGATTACGCATATATTTTTTCACTCTTTAATTATGGATAACCACAAAGCATTTGATGGGGACAGCCGAGAAAAAGGTTACAATCAGGTGATGACTACTAAAAATGAATTTTTAAAGATTTTACAATCGATGTATGATCGTGGATACGTACTGGTTCGTCTGCATGATATCGCTTACGAAGATACCGCAGAAGACGGATCCAAGAAATTCAAAAAGAATCCCATCTTACTTCCTGAAGGAAAAAAAGCCTTTGTCATGTCTCAAGATGATGTCTGTTACTACCAGTATATGGATGATGACGGCTTTGCGGCTCGCATGGTCATAGGCGAAGACGGAAAACCCACCTGCGAGATGAAGATGGATGATGGCAGTATCTCCACCGGCTCCTATGATTTAGTTCCGCTTTTGGAGGATTTTATTGAAGAACACCCGGACTTTTCTTACAAAGGTGCTCGTGCAGTCATCGCATTTACCGGTTATGAAGGCATTTTGGGATACCGCACTGCTGCTTCCTACCAAGAATCGCCTACTTATACCGAAGACCGTAAAACTGCTGCTGCAGTTGCACAGTGCCTGCGAGACCACGGTTTTGAGTTGGCCTCTCATAGCTGGGGACATCGCAACATGGGTACCATCAGTATGGAATCCTTTACGGCAGATACCAACAAATGGGAACAGGAAGTGGAATCTCTGATCGGCCCTACGGATATCATCTTATTCCCATTTGGCAGCGATATCGGTGACTGGCATCCCTACAGTCCGGATAATGAACGTTTTTCCTATTTGAAATCAGTGGGTTTTCGTTACTTCTGCAACGTAGACTCCAATCCATACTGGGTACAGCTAGGTGACGATCATATGCGTCAGGGGCGTCGAAATCTGGATGGCTATCGGATGTATTACGATTTGATCGAACCGGATCCAAGCAAGCAGAAGCTCAGTGATCTGATGAATGTAAGCGACATATTTGATCCAGATCGTCCAACCCCCATCGCACCGATGGGTTGACGAAGCCAGAAGCAGGAGCATGATGGATCACATCAAATCTCCTGCTTCTGGTTGTATGAGCCAGCTTCTATTTTTTTCGAAATTCCATAGGTGTTACGCTATAATGCTTTTTGAAATAGCGAATAAAACTCTGAACATTATGATATCCCAGCTGCTCTGAAATTTCCTTGATCCTAAGCGGTGGACTTTGAAGTACCAGTTCTTTCGCTTTCTGCATCCGAATATAGGTGATATACTCCAAAACAGTATATCCTGTTTCTTCTTTAAAAATAATACTGAGATATCCGGCTGATAAGAATACTGCACTTGCTACATTGTCTAGGGATAAATCGTTCCTATAATTAGCTGAAATAAATGCAACTGCCTTCTCTACATTAAACGAATACGAATTTTCCTTACGAACAAAATTATCAATGCAGATCCGGAGAATTCCTTCTGACATTTTTTCTAAATCTAATAAACTGTCTGCCCCAAACACTGCCTTGAAAATATCTTTTTCGTTGAATTCTTTCGGTAATTTTCCCCCCAGATCCAATACATTTCGTATCAAGTTATTGCAGATTTGAAAGTATACAAACCGAGTATATTGAATATCAGTGGCATTATTGCTCAGATCCTTGGTTAGTACATTTAACGTCTGAATAGCTTCTTCTTGTTTTCCTTCTGTCACATATTTAGTAAGACAGCTTTCCATCTCTTTACTGTAATATTCGTTCTTATAAGCCACAATTGGTCTGGTTTCATAGATCAAGGTGTGATTTTCTTTAAAAAATTTGCGTTCTAAAGTCCCCAACATTTCTGTATATACCAGATTGGTATTTTCCCAGTTTTTGAATCCTCTGCTGACACAGCAAGTGAATGTTATTCCTTGCTTCTCCAGTTGTTTGCGCAGATCCTCTATCTGTGCAAGAAATAATTCATAGCTAAGTGACGTATTGAAAATTCCAAGTGCTCTAGCCGCTGTAATTTCAGAGTAAAAGCCTTCGATTTCTCTATGATTTTTGATCAGCTCCATAAAACCCATCACTATTTTATCTGCATCCACTTCCTCACATTCCACGATTACCAACACATTCAATTCAAATTCCATATTCTGTTTTAGCAATAATCGTAGATAATTAAATCGTTCTTGATCAAATATCTCGGTTACCAGTTTATTCACCGAATCTTTCACTACAGAGGGCATGGCATATTCCCTCTCGATCTGTAATTTGTTCACTACATTTTCAATCAGACGATACTCATTCCTAAGATCTTCCTGTTTCGTCTGAACTGTCATGCCCTGAATCTTATAGCCTAACTGTTTTAATGGCTTATATACATAGAACGAACAAAGATAGATAATTACAGTAGCTACGGCTATCATAAAAAGACTAACCATAATGATCATGCGTTTCACGGTTCCCGCTTCTTTTAATAAATTGGTGTAATCTTGAACGGTTGCCAGAGAGATATCAGATACCTTTGACTTGTTCTTATATAAAACCATGTTTTTATTTCCGGTTTTGATTCTTTCTGTTGCCTTATCTTGCTTGTATAGATAGCTCCTGATATCCGGATCAATTTCATCAATTCCACGAACGGACAGAGCCTCTCCTTCCTGAGTCAAAAGATAGCTTTTTATCATCTCTGATTCTTTGCCGATTAATAAGTTCTTGGTAAACATCTCCTGATTGATCGTCAAGATCATATAAACATTCTTCTGACCTTTTAATGGTTCGAGTTTTTTAACAAATTCTAAAGTCTGACCATCTTCTGTCTGATGAATCACAAACGAGTTCTGCCTTTGATATGAATCGTAATAGGACACATCAGAAAGGGAGATCTTGGTTTTTTCAGTTATCATCAAACCGCGCTTAATATCTACCAAACAAATTCCATCAATCAAGCTATTATTGGAACATATATTCTGGAAATATTTGATAATCTTTAAAAGCATCGTCGGCTTTTCATAATAAGATTCATTGGTCATGAGAAGTCGGAATACATTCTCCTCTCCAATCATAGTGTTCACCACTTCATCTAATTGCTTGACCCGCTCATCCAATGCATTACTTTTCTCAGCAATCATCTCTTCTTGAAATGAAATCATATTATTTAAAATAAGCTTGGAACTGAATGTGCTGCAAATCAAAGAAATGATACATATAAAGGCAACCGTAATCAGTATATTGATCAAGTAAAGTTTATAGAAGATTACACTTTTTGGTGATAGTCTTTTTTTATTCATTTGCTTTCCCCCAATACCTAATCACTATATCAGAACGAAAGGCAAAAAGCAATCTTCCCGTTCACCGGTTTTATGACCACCTTTACTGCTTCCACACCAGGTACCAGATTGTAAATTCTCTCGGTTTTATAAGGAAGAATCATGATTCCAACTGTAATTTCCAAGCAAAGATCTATCTCTTCTTTCTGTATTTTTATTCCAAGATCCGTTACACTTACACATTCAGAATGTCTTGAAATAATCGGAAGTATAAAAGAGGAACGGTTATCCGTTTGAATTGAGAACAAAATACGCTTTGCTTCAAATCGATACTCCATCTGATACTTGCCACATCCGTTTTGATCTGCTCTCTGTTTCATATCTGATTCGATTCCTTCTGCCAGAATAACCGGAATTCCATCTTTTTGTTCAAATGATAAATGACAATGATCATCATACATACTACTGTAACGGTTCTCCTCATCCTTATATTCTGTGCGAGGAGTCAAGCACTCATGATGCTTCCATTTAGGCAATTGCATATTACTGGGTTCTTTCATCGTGTAGCAGCCCATTCCTGCACACAAGATCAATCCGGCTTTTTCGTGCCATAACATCGACATCATACCACCGCTGGCATGTCCACCCTTCAGATTTGTATATTCCCAGTCATATCCGGTTACCGTTGCCGTATAACCTTTTCCCGGAATCAGATAGGTGTCAACTTCCGGCAAATAATTTACTTCTGCCATTTGTTGTCTTGGTAACATTCCATCACAAAGCCGATCTTCTATCCCCTGATCCAAAATACCCGCTAAAACTTTAGCATGACTAAATGCATGATGCACACATGGCAGCTCTCCTATTTCATATAGATGAGGCCCTCCATACAAAAATCCATCATGGGTGCACTTCTCCAATAGCTTTAGGTTTTTATAGGCGGCAATACCAAAAATTGGTTCTTGATCAGCGGCAAGAAGATAGCCCAGTGCACAACCGTCGGATGTGCGACTACCCCAATAGGTCCATTTATAATTTCGAGTACCAAAGCTATTGTCCATTCCACCATCTCCCAGCATGAAAATCAAATGGCGATTTAAGGCTTTGATTGCAACCTTTTTGATTTCTTCGTTTCCACTCTGATAAGCGTACTGTATCATGGATGGCAGGGACTCCTCCATATTATATCCAATATCTACCGGTCTGCAGCCACGTTTACTGATTCCAGAAATAGGTCTGCCTTCTCCACAGAGTATCCCACTTTCTGAAATATAGTCTATTGAGGACTTCATCAGTTCGCTTCCTCTTTCTGTGTATTTCTCCACACCTAGGAATTCACCGCATAAATGCATCGCCAGTCCATTCGTCAATCTATAATTGATATTACAAACTTCAAATTCCTGAAAACCACAGAGAAATTCTGCTGCTTTTTCAACTCTATTCTTCCATCTATTATAAGTAACTTGATCTAGAAGTTTTCCATGATAAGTTAAAGCCTCAATCAACTGAATGACACT
>JAVXIV010000106.1:719-7200 GCA_036785645.1 Hungatella sp. | reverse complement strand
TTCTACCAAACCATGCTCACCGAACGAAAAGAAAAAATCCTCGATTACAGCATGGCGCTGCGCATGAAGCAGCAGGAAAATACACAGACTCACGAGCAAGGCTTGTCTATGTGAACCCGAAAGGCTCCCAAGAGAGCGTAAACCCTGCATTCATAAGGCTTTGCAGCCGGCATCTTTATTGTTCGCCTAAGATTCTTATATTTATGAATGATAAAAAACCGTTCAGCTGCGAACGGTTTTTTATCATTTGACGACTATGGTATTCCATATAAAAAAGCAACAAAAAAGCAGGTAGCGGGAATCGAACCCGTCTCTCCAGCTTGGGAAGCTGGCATTCTACCAATGAACTATACCTGCACCTTTGTTATTATAACATGTATTCAAAATATATCAAGTAAAAACTTGCAAAAAGTGTTGGCTTTCGTGTATAATACCTTGAGAATATACTATATGTGGAGGATTGGCATGGCAAAGGCACAGTATAATGCGGATAGTATCACCGTTTTGGAGGGATTGGAAGCGGTTCGCAAACGTCCGGGTATGTACATTGGCGGCGTGGGCACAAAGGGATTAAATCATCTGATTTATGAGATTGTAGATAATGCGGTAGATGAACATTTGGCTGGATCCTGCGATCAGATTTGGGTGACTTTAGAGACAGACGGTTCTTGCACCGTGCGTGATGATGGACGTGGAATTCCGGTAGAAATGCATAAAAAGGGGGTGTCGGCAGAACGTGTCGTTATGTCTACCTTACATGCAGGCGGAAAATTTGATAATGAATCTTATAAGACCAGCGGCGGTTTACACGGAGTAGGCTCATCGGTGGTCAATGCGTTGTCGGAACGCATGGATGTGAAGGTTTTTAAGAGCGGCTGGATTCACCATGATGCATATCAACGGGGCATCCCAACGATCGCTTTGGAAGAGGGACTGCTTCCAATCATTGGAAAGACGAAAGAGACCGGTACGGAGATCAATTTTCTGCCTGACGGAGAGATTTTTGAACGTACGCGTTTTAAGTCTGACTGGCTCAAAAGCCGCCTTCATGAAACGGCATATCTGAATCCAAAACTGACGATTTATTATAGCAATCGCCGCGTGAATGAAGAAGAGACCATGACGTATCGAGAGCCGGAAGGAATCATTGCCTATGTAAAAGAATTAAACAGCGGCAAGACACCCATCCATGATCCCATTTACTTAAAAGGCGAGCAGGATCGAATCGAAGTGGAGATCGCACTTCAATTTGTAGATACCTTTGAAGAGAATGTCATTGGGTTTTGTAATAATATCTTTACCCAGGAAGGTGGAACACACCTCATTGGTTTCAAGACGAAGTTTACTTCTATGATCAATACCTATGCAAGAGAATTGGGAATCTTAAAAGAAAAGGATACCAATTTTACGGGTGCGGATACCCGCAATGGGATGACGGCAATTGTAGCAATCAAGCATCCGGATCCGATTTTTGAGGGACAGACCAAGACTAAGATGGCCAGTGCCGATGCGACCAAAGCAGTGTTTACCGTTACCGGGGAAGAACTGCAGCGTTATTTTGACCGCAATATTGAGGTCTTAAAAGGAGTCATTGGCTGTGCAGAGAAATCTGCCAAGATCAGAAAAGCCGAAGAAAAGGCCAAGACGAATTTGTTGACAAAATCCAGATTTTCATTTGACAGCAATGGCAAGTTGGCCAATTGCGAGAGCCGTGATGCAGAAAAATGTGAAATTTTCATCGTCGAGGGAGATTCTGCAGGCGGTTCTGCCAAAACAGCCAGAAATCGGATGTATCAGGCAATTCTGCCGATTCGGGGCAAAATTTTGAATGTGGAGAAAGCGTCCATCGATAAGGTCTTGGCCAATGCGGAGATCAAGACCATGATCAATACCTTTGGCTGTGGATTTTCCGAAGGTTACGGCAATGATTTTGATATCAGCAAACTTCGCTATTATAAAATTGTGTTGATGACTGATGCCGATGTGGATGGCAGTCATATTGACACGCTATTATTGACATTTTTGTATCGTTTCATGCCGGATCTGATTTTTAATGGGCATGTTTATATTGCGATGCCTCCTTTATTTAAAGTGATTCCAAAAAAAGGAAATGAGCAGTATCTATACGATGAAAAGGATTTGGAAAAATACAGAAAATCTCATAGCGGTGATTTTACATTGCAGCGCTACAAAGGTTTGGGTGAGATGGATGCGCAGCAGCTGTGGGAGACGACTCTCGATCCGGAACACCGGGTGCTAAAGAGAGTTGAGATTGAAGATGCCCGCATGGCTTCTGAGATGACGCAGATGCTGATGGGCAGTGAGGTTCCGCCCAGAAGGAAGTTTATCTATGAACATGCAGATGAAGCAGAAATTGATGCGTAAGGAGAAGAAGTATGGCTGAGAAGATTATAACAACCGAATATTCAGAAGAAATGCAGAAAAGCTATATGAACTACTCCATGAGTGTCATTACAGCCAGAGCGATTCCGGATGCCAGAGATGGGTTAAAACCGGTTCAGAGGCGTGTCCTTTATGATATGAGTGAATTGCGTCTGAATTCAGACAAACCCCATCGGAAATCCGCACGTATTGTAGGTGATACGATGGGTAAATATCATCCGCATGGAGACAGCTCCATCTATGAGACTTTGGTTGTGATGTCCCAGGTATTCAAAAAGGGAATGCCCTTGGTGGATGGACACGGCAACTTTGGTTCAATTGAAGGTGACGGAGCGGCAGCTATGCGTTATACGGAAGCCCGTCTGGAGAAGTTTACGGAAGAGGTATATTTAAAAGATTTAGATAAAACGGTTGCCTTTGTGCCAAACTACGATGAGACGGAGAGTGAGCCAGAGGTTTTGCCGGTGCGTGTCCCGAATCTTCTGATCAATGGAGCCGAGGGCATTGCTGTAGGAATGAGTACCAGTATTCCACCGCACAATTTGGGCGAAGTCATCGATGTGGTGAAAGCATATATTGATCATCCCGAGATTACGGTAGAAGAGTTGATGCAATGGATGCCGGGACCGGATTTTCCAACGGGCGGTGTCATCGCCAACAAGAGCGAATTGCCGGAGATCTATGAGACCGGATGTGGTAAGATCAAGATTCGAGGCAAGCTTGAAATGGAACTGGGCAAGCGAAAGACCGACAAGGATAAATTGGTGATTACCGAGATTCCTTATACCATGATTGGAGCCGGGATCAATAAATGTCTGATGGATATTGCGGACTTGGTAGAAACCAAGAAATTGACGGATGTCGTGGATATCTCCAATCAATCCAATAAAGATGGAATTCGCATTGTGCTGGAATTAAAAAAGGATGCCGATGTAGAGAAGATCATCAATATTTTATATAAGAAAACCAAATTGGAAGATACGTTTGGGGTCAATATGCTGGCGATTGTAAATGGCAGACCGGAGACTCTGAGTTTAAAAGGGATTTTATCCAACTATCTACAATTCCAATATCAAAATGCTACAAAGAAATATCAAATTCTGCTGGATAAGGAATTAGAGAAAAAAGAGATCAAAGAAGGACTCATCCGGGCCTGTGATGTGATTGATTTGATCATTGCGATCTTACGCGGATCGAAAAATTTAAAGGATGCCAAAGCCTGTTTGATGGAAGGCGATATCAGTAACATCAAATTCCGGATGCCAGGATTTGAAGAGGATGCAAAAAAACTTCGCTTTACTGAAAAACAAGCGGCTGCGATTTTGGAAATGCGGTTGTATAAACTGATTGGATTAGAAGTTCTGGCTCTGGAAAAAGAATACAAAGAAACGATGAAAAAAATCGCAGAATATACCCATGTCTTGGAAAATAAGAAGAATATGGATGTCGTAATCAAACAGGATTTGGAAGATACAAAACGGGAATTTGCAATGCCCAGAAGAACTTGGATTGAAGACGGCAAGGAAGCGGTATATGAGGAAGCTCCGGTAGAAATTCAAGAAGTAGTCTTTGTGATGGATCGATTTGGATATTGTAAGATTTTGGATAAAACGACCTATGACCGCAATGTTGAAACCGTAGAAAACGAGAATTCCCATAGTATTCGCTGCATGAATACCGATAAGATTTGTCTTTTTACTAATTTAGGCAATCTGCACCGGATCAAGGTGACTGATATCCCTTACGGAAAACTGCGGGATAAGGGGGTGCCAATCGATAACCTGAGCAAGTTTGACGGAGGTAAGGAAGAGATCCTTCTATTGACACACCAAGAGGGAATCTCCGGTAGGAAATTGATGTTTGCAACGAAGATGGCCTTGGTTAAACAGGTTCCTGCAGAAGAATTTGAAACCAATAACCGTACGGTAGCAGCGACAAAGCTTCAAGAAGAAGATACTCTGATCTCGGTACAAATTGTAGGAGAACAGAAGGACGTTGTTTTACAGACCAGCGGAGATGTATTCCTGCGATTTGCGTTGGAAGAGGTCTCTGAATTGAAGAAGAATTCCAGAGGCGTACGGGGGATCAAGCTGGCGGTGGGAGAAGAATTAGAACATCTATACCTGTTAGGAGAAGATCCCGTTATCACATATAAGAAAAAAGAGGTTTATCTGAATCGTTTAAAAATTGGGAAACGAGATGGCAAAGGGAGTAAAGTGAGACTCTAAACATAAATTTCAGGAATGAAATTGGAATAACTATTGCTTTTTTAAATGGTTTGTTATAGGATAGTTGAAAATAAATTGGGATGTGAGGAGCTTGGATTATGGAAAAGAAGTTAAAAGTTGGTGTACTTGGTGCAACCGGTATGGTAGGGCAGAGATTTCTGGCTCTGTTGGAGAATCACCCATGGTATGAGGTCGTGACGGTGGCGGCAAGTCCGCGTTCAGCGGGAAAAACTTATGAAGAAGCCGTCGGAGATCGTTGGAAGATGACAACTCCTATGCCGGAAGCGGTGAAGAAGCTGATTGTGATGAATGTCAATGATATAGACTCCGTGACATCCGGTGTGGACTTCGTATTCAGCGCGGTGGACATGACCAAGGAAGAGATCAAAGCAATTGAAGAGGAATATGCCAAGACAGAGACACCCGTTGTTTCCAATAACAGTGCACATCGTTGGACTCCGGATGTACCCATGGTGGTGCCGGAGATCAATCCGGAACATTTTGCAGTCATTGAACATCAGAAGAAACGGTTGGGCACCACAAGAGGCTTCATTGCAGTAAAACCCAATTGTTCTATCCAAAGCTATGCTCCGGTATTGACTGCTTGGCGAGAGTTTGAACCTTATGAAGTAGTTGCTACCACATATCAAGCGATCTCAGGTGCCGGTAAGACCTTCAAGGATTGGCCGGAGATGGTAGAAAATATCATTCCCTACATTGGTGGAGAAGAAGAAAAAAGTGAACAGGAGCCGCTAAGACTCTGGGGCAAGGTAGAAGATGGTGTGATTGTGAAAGCAACCGAGCCGATGATCACCACTCAGTGTATTCGGGTACCGGTATTAAATGGTCATACCGCAGCGGTCTTTGTAAAATTCAGAAAGAAGCCCACCAAGGAAGAATTAATTGACCGTATTGTAAACTTTAAGGGGCTGCCACAAGAATTAAAACTTCCGAGTGCACCGGCTCAGTTTATTCAGTATATGGAAGAAGATAACCGCCCACAGGTTCAGTCGGATGTAGACTTTGAGCACGGAATGGGAATTTCAGTAGGTCGTCTGCGTGAAGACAGCCTTTATGATTATAAATTTGTAGGATTATCACACAACACCGTACGTGGTGCAGCCGGTGGTGCGGTTTTATGTGCAGAACTTTTGACTGCACAGGGATATATCAAAGCAAAATGACATGTTTTTTAAAGGAGGAACGAAGCTATGGGATATTCAAAAACCATGTTTGGAACTACAGAAAATGGAGCAGAGGTCTATCGCTATACACTCACCAATGAGCAGGGCGTTTCCGCATCCTTTACCGATTTGGGAGCTATTTGGCTGACCATGATGGTGCCGGATCGAGACGGCAATTTCGAGGATGTGGTACTGGGTTACGATACTGCAGAAAAATGCATGACATATCCCGCACACTATGGAGAACCGGTTGGACGCTGTGCCAATCGAATTGGTGGTGCCCAATTTAAGCTGAACGGTGTTACGTATCTGCTAGATGCCAATTCCGGTCCCAACAATCTACATAGCGGTCCTGATTATTATCGAAATCGCATTTGGGATGTGGAAATAGAAGAGACAGAATTGGGAACGAAGATTTCATTTGCTTTATTTAGTCCGGATGGCGATCAGGGATATCCCGGTAATGCCCATGTGACGGTGAGCTATACGCTGACCCCTGATAACAGTTTGCAGATTGATTACCACATGATTGCAGATGCCGATACGATTGCAAATTTTACGAATCACGCTTACTTTAATTTATCCGGACATCAGTCAGGATCTACGTTGGATCAGGAAGTCTGGATAGATGCCAATCAATTTACGATTGCGGATGCAACCTCGATT
>JAVXIV010000106.1:0-709 GCA_036785645.1 Hungatella sp. | reverse complement strand
TTCCTACCGGTGAATTGGTAGATGTGAAGGGAACTCCAATGGATTTCACGGTTATGAAGCCAATTGGTCAGGATCTCGATGCGGATTATGAACCGCTGCTCCTTGGAAAAGGCTATGATCATAACTGGGTTCTCAATCATGCTGCAGGAGAACTTGCACTGTCTGCTAAAGCATATGATGGAAAAAGTGGGCGCTCTATGGAGGTCTATACGGATCTTCCGGGTGTTCAATTCTATACGGCTAACTTCTTGAATCCGGAGTTTGTGGGAAAAGATGGAATAGGCTACGCTTCCCATGGCGGCTACTGCTTTGAAACACAGTATTTTCCGGATGCAATCAATAAACCACAGTTTCCATCTCCTATTTTAAAAGAAGGCGAGGAATATAAAACCACGACTATTTATAAATTCATGACAGTGTAATACATGCATGAATTACACGATCAGAATAGTGCAACTTATTAATAAAATGTTTGTGCCGCAAGCGAAGCGGCGGAATGAGGAAACAAATGAACGAAAAAATAAAGGCAATTCGTGAAAAAATTATTTCTTGTTATGGTATGGATATCGAAGAAGCAAAATGCTATTTTTCCACATCAAATTACGCGTTTATATTTAAAGAACAACCCTATATGATTAGGGTGAGCCTTGGCATCAAGAAAACACGGCAAGAGCTATTGAGTGAATATATGTGGTTGGATGATTTAAAG
>JAVXIV010000105.1:0-7206 GCA_036785645.1 Hungatella sp. | reverse complement strand
AACCGATATTGTGGGGGCTCCAATGCATTGCACGTTAGTAAAAATATATACTAATCAAGGATTAATTGGGTACGGAGAAGTACGAGATGGCGCTTCCAGAAACTTTATTCTTGCACTTAAGAGTAGAATAATTGGAGAAAATCCTTGCAACATTGATAAGATTTTTCGTAGGATTAAACAATTTGGCGGTTTTGCCAGACAGGGAGGTGGCGTATGCGGAATTGAGATTGCATTATGGGATTTAGCCGGTAAAGCATATGGCATGCCAATTTATCAGATGCTTGGAGGAAAATTCAGGGATAAGATTCGCGTGTATTGTGATACCGATATTGAGGGAAAACATACCGGAAAAGAAATGGGAGAAGCTTTAAGGAAGAGGATGGAGAAAGGCTTTACTTTTTTGAAAATGGATCTTGGGGTTGATCTTTTATACGATGTGCCGGGTGCATTGTGTGCTCCACTTGGCTTTGTTGATGAAATTAGCAAATCATCAAGGGAGTATGAGGCAATTCGCAGAAACTTGAATATAGAGCAAACGGTGGCAAGAAATAGAGCCTATGATCTTCAAAATATTGCGCACTCTTTTACAGGTATTCAGGTTACAGAATACGGTTACGATATTCTTGAACAATACGTGAAGGATGTGAGGGATGTGATCGGTTATGAAATTCCCCTTGCGATTGATCATTTTGGGCATATTGGGGTTGAATCTTGTATTCGGCTTGCAAAAAGAATTGAAAAGTACAATATTGCATGGATGGAGGATTTAATTCCATGGCAATTAACGGATCAATATGTCAGATTACGCAACTCTACAAGTGTTCCAATTTGCACAGGAGAAGATATTTATTTAAAAGAAAATTTCAAACCATTACTTGAAAAAGGTGGAGTGTCCGTGATCCATCCAGATATTTTGACCAGTGGCGGAATCTTGGAAAACAAAAAGATCGGTGACATGGCACAGGATTATGGAGTAGCGATGGCAGTTCATATGGCAGAGAGTCCAATTGCCTGTATGGCAGCAGTGCATAGTGTTGCGGCAACTGAGAATTTCCTTGCACTTGAATTCCATTCTGTAGATGTACCATGGTGGTCGGATCTGGTTCATGGTCTACCGAAACCTATTGTTCAGAATGGTTATATTACCGTTCCGGAGGCACCGGGACTTGGTATAGAATCCTTGAATGAAGATGTTATTAAAGAACATTTGCATCCAGATCATCCGGATATGTGGTCACCAACAGATGAGTGGAACCACGATTATTCACATGACAGAACTTGGTCATAATATAAGGAAAAGGGAGAAATTAAATATGATTTATTATACAAGAGAACAAATTATAGAATTAACTAGTCAGTGGAAGGGCGAAAGGTCGGAAGATGGAAGACCTAGAGTTCCGGATTATTTGCTTGAAAAATTGAGAAGCATGACTATTGAAGAAGTATGGTTGCCTCTGTATTTAAAGGATTATAAATTCCAGTTTGAGGGAGACTTCAAAAAACTCCATGCAGAAAAAAATTGGTTGGTCGTGCGGTGACAGCAACCTTTATGCCAACAAGACCAGACTTAATGGAGGTAGTAACTGCAGAAGGCAAGGCAAAGGGTTATGATGGAACCTGTAATCAGTGGGTGGTAGATCATCTGGTAGATGGAGATGTTGTTGTTACTGATATGTTTGATAAAGTTTGGAATGGTACCTTTGTTGGGGGAAATCTTACCACCGCAATCAATGTAAGAACTAAAACAGGAGGAGCAATTATCTGGGGTGGTGTGCGTGATATTGAGCAAATGCAAAAGATTGATACTCAGGTATATTATCGCGGAACAGATCCAACACCAATTCGCGAATGTTTAATGACTTCTTATAATGGACCGACTAAGATTGGCAATGCTATTTGTATGCCTGGCGATATTGTAATGGGAACGATCAGTGGTGTATTGTTTATTCCGGCGCAATTTGTAGAAGAAATTGTAAACAGTGCAGAAAAATCACAGGCAAAAGATGTTTTCGGTTTTGCTATGTTAGCGCAAGGGACTTATACAGCAGCTGAAATTGATAGTACGGTATGGCATAAAAAAATGGTAGATCATATGATTGATTTTATAGAACATGATCCATCTTGTGAAAAGTATCATGGACTGGATTGGTCTTTGGAAATTAATGCTGCAAATGGAGATGAGGAAGCTATTACAGAAATGATGAAAGGGTATTTGATCTAATTAGTTAAAGAATCTGCAAAAAGCTGGCAAATTTATCTTTTGGATAGATTGGCTAGCTTTTGTGGTTGGAAGTAGAGGTAAAAGTTTGGGTTGTGAAAATTCATCAATTCGTTTATAATACAGTATAAGTATGCAGTCAAATGATACAGGAGGACAGGAACATGACCAGAAGACAACTACGCGAACATTGTTTTAAGATGTTATTCTGCGCCGATTTTTATACGGCAGAGGAGAAGGAAGAACAGTTGGAACGATATTTCACGGAACCGGCAGAGGATGAGATGACATCGGATGGCGTAGAGGAGGTTCTTCATGATGTGACCATGGATGCGAAAGATGAAGAATATCTGAAGAAAAAAGTAGATGAAATTATGGTCAAGGTACCGGACCTGGATGCCAAAATTGACGAGGTGGCTCAGGGATGGAGAACGAAGCGGATGGGAAAAGTAGATCTGACCATTTTGCGTTTGGCTCTTTTTGAGATGCTTTATGATGAAGAGGTTCCGGAGAAAGTAGCCATCAATGAGGCAGTAGAATTGGCGAAGAAATTTGGCGGAGACGAATCGCCGGCATTTATCAACGGTGTTTTGGCAAAGCTGGTGTAAGAAGCATATGGCAAGTATATATTCAGTTACACAAGTGAATGCTTATATTAAAAATATGTTCGTGCAGGATTTTGCATTGAACCGGATTTCGGTCAAGGGTGAGGTATCCAATTGCAAATACCATACGTCCGGACACATTTATTTTACATTGAAGGACAAGTTAGGGACCTTATCTGCGGTGATGTTTGTAAGCCAGAGAAAAGGTCTCGCTTTTCAATTACAGGAAGGGCAGCAGGTTGTTGTCAGCGGTTCTGTGGATGTATATGAACGGGATGGCAAATATCAGCTTTATGCGAAAACAATTGAGCGGGATGGCATGGGAGATCTGTTTGAACGTTTTCAAAAGCTGCGGAACGAATTGGAAGAGATGGGGATGTTTGCCGCAGAATATAAGCAGCCGATTCCTCATTATGCTCAAAGGATCGGGATTGTGACCGCAGCTACCGGAGCTGCGATCCGCGATATTATGAACATTGCAGAACGCAGAAATCCATATGTGCAATTAATTTTGTATCCGTCATTGGTGCAGGGAGAAGCGGCCAAGGAAAGTATTGTGCGTGGAATTCAAACGCTGGATCGGATGAATCTGGATGTGCTGATCGTGGGACGCGGCGGCGGATCCATTGAGGATTTGTGGGCATTCAATGAAGAAAGTGTGGCACGTGCGATCTTTGAGTGCAAGACTCCGCTGATCTCCGCGGTAGGACATGAGACGGATGTGACAATTGCCGATTATGTGGCAGATTTAAGAGCACCGACACCATCGGCGGCGGCAGAATTGGCGGTATTTGACTATCGGCAGTTTGCGGGGCAGGTCACGATGTATCGAGAAGCACTCTCAAAGAGCATGGAACGGATGCTGGAACGAAGAAAATATGGAACCGAGCAGTACCGCTTGAGACTCCGGATGCATCATCCGGGGCATCAGATTCATGAGAGACGACAGAGACTGGTAGAACTTGAAGATCAGATGAAAACACGCATGGATCAACGAATATTGGAACAGCGTCATCATCTGGCATTGCTCAGTGGGAAGCTGCAGGGACTTTCACCGTTAGAGAAGATCAGCCGTGGTTTTGGTTTTGTGACAGATGAAGCTTTTCGGAAAGTGGAATCCATACGTCAACTGGAGCCGGGACAGCTTCTGACGGTTCGATTGGTAGATGGCAGGGTAACTGCACAGGTGTTGAAAACGGAAATTCTGGAGGATGTAAGACAAGAGGGACAAGATGGAAAAAACAATAGAACAGACCTTTGAAGAACTGGAGAACTTGGTTGGAACGATGGAGAGCGGACATAGTTCTCTGGAAGAATCCTTTGCTTGTTATGAGATCGGGATGAAACTGGTGAAGGAGTGCAGCAAGAACGATCAGGTTGAGAAAAAGATTATGATATTGACCGAAGAGGGAGGTGATGACCATGAATCCTAAAGAACAGCTGCAGCAATATACAAAAGAGGTCGAACAGGTGATAGAATCTTATCTTCCCAAGGAAGAGGGCTATCAAAAGACGGTACTGGAGGCTATGAATTATAGTATGAGAGCAGGCGGTAAGCGGATTCGTCCATTGCTGATGCGGGAAACCTACCGACTATTTGGAAGCGGAGATCAAGAGGTGGAACCCTTTATGGCGGCGATCGAGATGATTCATACCTTTTCTCTGATTCACGATGATCTGCCTTGTATGGATAATGATAAGCTTCGTAGGGGACTTGCGACTACTTGGGTGAAATATGGCTATGACATGGCTGTGCTGGCAGGGGATGCCCTATTTCTCTATGCGATGGAGACCGCATCCAAAGCTTATGCCTTGAGTGCACACCCGGAGCGTGTGGGGCGATGTATTCAGATTTTGTCTGCCAAGTCAGGGATCTATGGGATGCTTGGCGGTCAGACGGCAGATGTGGAATTGACGGATCATGCAATCGACAGCCAACAGTTAGATTTTATTTATCGCTTAAAAACCGGGGCATTGTTGGAAGCCCCTATGATGATTGGAGCGGTGCTGGGCGGTGCAGATGAGAGCCAGATACGGATCGCAGAAGAAATGGCAGCCGCTATCGGGATGGCCTTTCAGATTCAGGATGATATTTTGGATCTGACCGGCAAGGAAGAAGTGCTTGGAAAACCCATACAAAGTGATGCGAAGAATCATAAGACTACGTATGTATCCCTAAAAGGACTGGAACAGGCCAAAACAGATGTGGCACGAATTTCTGCGATAGCCACCCAACAGCTTCATATGCTTCCGGGCGATACCGGATTTTTGGAGAGCCTGATTGAACTGTTGGTAAACAGAGAAAAATAAGGAATCATTTATATGTTAGAGAAAATCAATGGACCACAGGATATCAAATCCTTGAATAAAGAAGAGCTGGAAGAGCTGGCGAAGGAAATTCGCACATTTTTGATTGAAAAAATCAGTATTACCGGTGGGCATTTGGCATCGAATCTGGGTGTTGTAGAGCTTACCATGGCGATGTATTTAACCTTTGATCTGCCAAAAGACAAGATTATATGGGATGTAGGACATCAGTCTTATACCCATAAGATTTTGAGTGGGCGGAAATCCGAATTTGATGATTTGCGGCAATACGGCGGCATCAGTGGATTTCCAAAGACCAAGGAAAGTCCCTGTGATGCGTTCAACACCGGGCATAGCTCTACCTCGATTTCTGCAGGCTTGGGGATGGCATTGGGAAGAGATATACAAGGTGAAGATTATTCGGTAGTAGCGGTTATTGGCGATGGGGCATTGACCGGAGGCATGGCTTATGAAGCATTGAATAATGCCGCCAGAATCAAGAAGAATTTCATTATTATTCTCAATGATAACGATATGTCGATTTCTGAAAATGTAGGCGGAATGTCCAAGTATTTAAGCAGTATTCGCACCGGTGTCGGGTACAATGATTTAAATAAAAACATTACCAATGTATTGGAGAAGATTCCGGTGGTGGGCAGCAAAGTAATCGACAAAATCAGCCGTACCAAACAAGGAATCAAGCAGCTTGTGATTCCCGGCATGTTTTTTGAAAATATGGGTCTAACCTATTTAGGTCCGGTCGATGGTCACGATGTAAAACAATTATGCAAGGTGCTGCAAGAGGCCAAGAAGCTGGATCATGCGGTGATTATTCATGTGCTGACCAAGAAAGGCAAGGGCTATAAACCGGCAGAACGCAATCCCGCTCATTTTCATGGGGTGGATCCATTTGATATTGCAACCGGAAAAGCCAAGCATGAGAAGATCTATCCGTCTTATACGGATGTGTTTTCCAAGGAATTATGCAAATTGGCGGAGCAGGATTCCCGGATTGTGGCGGTGACAGCAGCGATGCCGGATGGAACCGGACTGAAGAAATTCAGCCAGATGTTTCCAACCAGATTCTTTGACGTGGGCATTGCAGAACAACATGCGGTTACCGGTGCAGCCGGTATGGCAGCCAGTGGATTAAAGCCGGTGGTAGCGGTGTATTCTTCCTTTTTACAGAGGGCTTATGATCAGATTCTCCATGATGTCTGTATTCAAAATCTTCCGGTTGTATTTATCATAGACCGTGCAGGACTGGTGGGCAGTGATGGAGAAACGCATCAGGGAATCTTTGACCTGTCTTATTTAAGCTGTATCCCCAACATGAGCGTACTGGCTCCCAAGAATTTATGGGAATTGCGCCGGGATCTGACATTTGCCATGAGCTATGATCAGCCAATTGCAATCCGCTACCCGCGTGGAGAAGCTTACCGGGGACTCAAAGAATTTGATTCGCCGGTGGTTTATGGGAAGGGCGAGATCCTATTTGAAGAAAGTGAAATCGCACTTTTGGCAGTAGGAAGCATGGTGAGTACGGCGGAACATATCAGAGATAAGATCAAGTCGGAGGGGTATGCCTGTACCCTTGCCAATGGCAGATTTATCAAACCGATTGATTACGAACTGGTGGATCACTTGGCCAAGACGCATGCATATCTGGTGACGTTGGAAGAAAATGTGCTGCAGGGTGGCTATGGCTTGTCGGTGACTGCCTATGTGCATGAACATTACCCGAAGGTGCGGGTATTAAATATTGCATTGCCGGATGCTTATGTGGAGCACGGTAATGTATCTATATTAAGAGAAGATTTGGGCATTGACAGTGATTCTATTTTAGCAAGCATCAAGGCTCATTATCTGAAAGAGGAATCGATATGAAAGAAAGATTGGATGTACTTCTGGTCAACCGTAATCTGGCAGAGTCCAGAGAAAAGGCGAAGGCGATCATCATGTCCGGCATTGTCTATGTGGATGGACAGAAGGAAGATAAGGCCGGAACCACATTTGACGAGGCAGCGGGGATTGAGGTGCGGGGAGCGACGCTTCGCTATGTCAGCCGTGGAGGAC
>JAVXIV010000104.1:0-7364 GCA_036785645.1 Hungatella sp. | reverse complement strand
ATCCTCAAAATCGGTTCCGCGAATTCCCTCCATGATGTTTTCGGCTGCTGTTTTCGCCTTTAAAAGGGACTTCGCCTTTCCATTGGTCTTCGTTCCTATGAGAAACGCATCCAGAAAGGGAACTACAAGGACAGCCAACATAGTCACGGATATTAAAAGCTCAATCAGAGTAAATCCACGATCGTTTAATTTTCTTTGCGCTGTCCGCTTCATCCATGCAGTCTCCTTTCCACTTTACGGCATCGGTGTCTCGGTAACCGGGATTTCTGCCGTTCCAAATATATTATCCGTGCCAATTGGCATAGAAGGTACCTCCGGTTCTTCATATGGTTTGTCTATACCGGACATCGAATACTGGTTCACCAAAAAGCTTCCCGATAAATTGCCTGTCCCGGTATCATAGGTAGCATTCAAAGAAGCAATGGTCGTTCGATCCGGACTGTCCCCTATAAAGCGGATCGCCGATTTCAGACCTGCATAAGTAGACTGATATTCGAGCGATGTCACGTTGCGGTAAAGAAGTCGTTCCTCCATAATATAAGCATCTCCACCCTCCTTCATAGCAGCTTCGTCCCCATAAAGTGCTTCGTCCACGGCCTTTCCCTCATCCCTGACTAACGGATTTTCCCCGGGTGTCGCAGTCGGTGCTGCATGTGCCTGATTCTCTGCCGTAGAAGAGAGCAGCTCTAACTCGCCAATCCCCACTGCACGGATCGTTAAATCCGCTGCCAGTTCCATATTTCTGGCAAACATGATACTATCCTCTTCTTTGATTTGAACCGGCATCATATCGGAATATTTCTTCACTTCTTTGCGGATTTTTTCAATTTCCGCCAAGTATTCCTCTTTCCTTTGATCCATATCTTTTAATTCTGCCAGTTTTGTCTGCATCTGCAAAACTTCGATATCGATGCGGTCACGTAAGGCGATCTGCTTTTTATATATATTAAAATACACCACGATCAAAAGCAGAAAACCCAATAAAATCAGGAGAATTTTTTTATCATGATACGTTATTTTCATATTAGCCTCTCCTATTCTATCGATACGTACCGATCAGATCCATCTCTATCGTCTTTTTTCCGGCATCATCCGTCGTTTCCGTAATACCGCTGCTATGTACCTCGCTTAAGCTTTCAAAGGTTCGAAACTGCATCAGCACCTCTGCGGCTGTTTCCTTAGACGGAGTCTCCAGATTCATATCAATTCCCTCCGGAGTCGCATGGAATGTGAGCACGCTGATTTGGGACGGCATTTTCACTTCCATCTCTTGTATAAATGCCAGCAATTCTTCATTTGGTGTCGTTGTCAGCTGATACAGATCCGTCAGATTTTGAAAGGAATTCTGCGCATTCTTATAGGAATAGTAGATTTCTTCTGCCGGTTTCAATTGTTCGATTTCAACAACCAGATCTTTCTGCACCTGGGCGATCATATAATGGGTCAAGGTAGAATATCCAACCAAGAATAAAGAAGCTCCGATCAGCAGACTGAATAGAATCAACGTTACCCCCATCGTTTCCTCTTCTGTCTTTTTCTTCTTCGTGGCCGCCAACAGGAGATTCACCGGAGCAAAAGTAGCCCCAATACAGGCACCGTATTCCTGAACCGGGATGAAAACTCCGCCTTTGGAATCATCGGTCTGCACATGAACCAACGAAGCAACCGGTTCTACGAGCAAACCGGTTTCTTGGGCAATCAAATGATCCATTCCTATAAAATCGGCAGCCATGCCGATGAGTTTTACATCTTTGATCACCGATTCCGGATTCTTCGTCATATAATAATCCAACACACGGGCAATGTTATTCACAAGATACTGGAGCGACTCCATCACAGGCTCTGTGCCCATCTCATTTTGAGACAAATCCGACTCCAAGATGATACACTCTGTCTTTCGAAATTCATCCACTGCCTTGCTGTAAGCAAATGCTCCGTTCTGATCGGTCTTCTCTCTATATTCACAAAAAGCTTGCAGAGCCTCCTCCACTCCATAAGCAATGGTTCTCTGTAATGCAATCGTATTATGATTTAAAATCGTAATCATGGAGTTTCTTTCGTCCACCTTCACAATGGCATGCACCCCTTCGTCCACTTCACTCCGAAAGAGCTGAAAAATACTGTTCCCCACGTAATCAATAGCTAAAATCGTCAGCGCACACCGTTCTGCCATCGCAAAATAGCTCTCGAGCAAGATCAATGGAACCGCAAAAAGCAATAGTCTTAGATGTTGGTCTTCCTTTGTCTTACATTTTTCCAAAATCGTATAGGTCACTTTATATTTGATTAGATCAATCGGAAAATAATCAACCGCATTGGCACGCACCAATCCGGCAATTTTCTTCTCACTGATATAAGGAATGGTTACTTCACGGTTCGCTATTTTAGCGGAAGCAATGGTAAAAATAACCTTTCTTGTTTTTATCTGATGAGTCTCCAGCTGCTCCCTCAAGATTTTTTCAAACGCTTCGGAATTTATAATCTGACCTTCGCTTAAGGTCTCTGCGGGTGTTTCAAAATCAAAACACCGATAAACCCTTGGCTGTTTAGCTTTATAATCCATCTCGCAGACTTTCGTCAATCCATATGCAATTTCGATACTCAGTACTCTGTCTGCCATAAGATCCTCCCGAAAAAATATTCTTGTTTTCTAGAAAAAGATACGAACATACGCATGAATCATCTGCTCGCCCCACAGGGCAGAGAAAAACATGGCAGCCGATAGATAAGGCCCCATTGCCAATACATGATCCGCATGGCTGATCACCATTCTCGCGATATGAATCACGGAACCCAGCATACAGCCTAAAATCAAGGTGAGAATACTGCATCGCCAGCCCAACAAAAGGCCACAGGCCGCCATCAATTTTACATCCCCGCCACCGATGGCACGTCCACCGGATACCAGATACAGCAGATACAAAACCGAACTCACCGAAAAAAATCCAATCACATGATCTGCCCGGTTACCACGATCCAAAAGACAAGCCGCTGCCCCCAACAACATCAAGAACCTATTGATTTCCAAAGGAATCTCATACGTTCGGATGTCGATGATGCTCAGCACCAGAAGTGCCGAGCTCATCAGACCATAAATCACACTCCTCCATCCCCACCCATGAACCGCAAAAACAAACACATAGAGCAGCGCATTGACCGCTCCGATCATCGGATATCGGATGGAGATGGATGTTCTGCGGAAAGAGCGTGTCATGGCGATATTCTCATGCCTGAGTATGCGGTCAATACATACGTTGAGAAAACTGCCTATGACGGCTCCGCAGAAGATGATGAGACAGTAAAGCAGAACAGATAAGATGGGAGGCATAAGGTGTCCTTTCCGGATGGGTTCTGACATGAAAATTGTAGGTTATGGGGTTTTAACAATCGTTATCTCATATCTGGCAGCCTTGTCGGATAATGCCGCTGTATCCGTATATATGATTTCAATTGTTGAATAGGCATTCGATTTTAATTTTATCTCATGATATTTCGGTAGGATTTCCACCATGGCTGTATCGATCTCTTTATTAGTCGAAACTGCCGCAACCGCGTCAGTAATCGTGATCTTATCTCCACTTTTCAAACCTAGTGTTGCATGTCCTTCTGCCACTATAACCTCAAATGCTTTTTTTATTTCTTCTGCATTGGTATCATCTGCTACGACTCTGGATTTCTCCACATACTTGATGTACTGAGGTGCCAGTACACCGGTTAACACGGCCATGATGGCCATGACGATAATCAACTCTATCAGCGAAAATCCGGCATTGCTCTTGGCTCTTTTTCTTAATGTTTCCAACGTTTTTATCACTCATTCTCCTTTTTATGTAGCACACCCTTACTTATATCGAATCAAGTCCCTGATACATCGCTGTAATCGGTGCCATAACTGCCAGAATTAAGATTCCCACAATCGCCGCCACTACGACAACGATCAGGGGTTCCATAGCGGCCATCAACGCTGCGGTAGCCGCCTCGACTTCTTCATCATAATAATCTGCCATCTTGTTCAGCATCTCTTCGATATTGCCGGTTTTCTCTCCGATCCCTACCATATGATAAACCATAGGGGGAAATATCCCGCATCGCTGCAGGGGTTCCGCTAACTCGATCCCCTTGCTGACCTCATCTCTGGCACCCATCAGTGCTTTCCGAAACCACACATTGGACATCGTTCTGGCGGTCATCTCCAGTGCATCCATCAGTGGAATCCCGGCTGCCAGAAGCGTACTCAGCGTTCTGGTAAATCGGGCACATGCCGTCTTCGTGACCAGCTTTCCAATCAACGGAAGCTTCAAGGTGATATGGTCCAAAATACCCTTCCCAAAATCGCTTCTTTGAAACGTCCGCATTGCCAGTACCACAAACACTACACCGGTCACAAGCAGATACCAATAATGAACCGCAAAATTGCTCAAGTTCACGACCGCCAGAGTGATGGCGGGCATCTCGATATCCATGCCCTCAAACATGCTCATAAACTTTGGGATCACGAAAGTCAGCATGATGATCACCACCCCCACCGATACTACCGAAACAATACTCGGATAAATCATGGCTTTCTGCGTCAGGGTTTTGAGCTTTGCCTCTTTCTCAAACTGCGTCGCCATCCGGTCAAATGCAATATCCAAATTGCCGGAAGCTTCTCCTGCTTCTACCATATGGATCAGCATCGCCGGAAATACATGAGACTCTGCCCGCATAGCATCTGACAGTGTGCCACCCTTTTGGATCCCAATTCTGGTACCCTCTACTGCAGCCTTTAGCATCTGATTCTCCGTCTGTTCTTCCAACATCTCCAATGCATCGATGATGGAAACTCCGGCATTGACGATACTGATAAATTGCCTGCAGAAGATACTCATATCTCTGGATGTGACTTTTTTCCCAAGCTTCAAGTCAATGTCTCTGGACAAAACACCCTGTTCTTTGATATCCAGCAAAAGAAACCCCTCTGCCTTTAATACGGATCTGACTTTCTCCGGGGTATCCGCTTCCATACTGCCCTTTTTCTCTTTCCCGGCTGCAGTGATTACCCGGTATGCGTAATTGGCCAAATTCTACCACATCCATTCTATTCTAGCGATACTTTCTTCGACTCCCGGTGGTCATTGCTCCTTCGGCAAATTATAGATCAAAGGATACTCGTGCCATCTCCGAGATGCTCGTGATTCCATCCAGCACATAACCGGTAGCGCTCATGCGAAGGGTATGCATTCCGCTCGCCAAAGCCACATCCTTAATCTCATCCGCATTGCCGCTGCGGCTGATCACACGCTTGATCGCAGGCGTAATCTCCAAAATCTCATAGACACCGATTCGACCATAATAGCCGGTCTGATTGCACTGTGGACATCCTACCGGTTCATACACGATCACATCCGCTTCGAGATTCTGCTGCAACAGTTTCTTCTCTGTCTCGTCTGCCATTTTGGCTTTTTTACAACAGGGACAGAGCCGCCGCACCAGACGCTGTGCGATGATTCCAACCGTTGCATCTGCAATTAAGTAACTGTCAATCCCCATATCCATCAGACGCGTCACCGTACTGGTCGCACTGTTCGTATGGATGGTGCTGACCACCAAATGACCGGTGATGGAGGCAGAAACTGCAATCGCAGCCGTTTCCGCATCACGAATCTCACCAATCATGATGATATCGGGATCCTGACGCAGGATGGAGCGCAATACACTGGCAAACGTAAGCTCTGCTTTGATATTGACCTGAATCTGATTGATTCCGTCGATGTTCGCCTCTACCGGATCTTCTACGGTAACGATGTTGACGTCTTCTTTATTCAGCTCACTCAGCGCCGTATAGAGCGTCGTGGACTTACCGCTTCCGGTAGGTCCCGATACCAGAATGATCCCATGGGGATTTTGCAAAATCCGGTCAAATATATGCATTTCATCCGCACGGAAGCCGAGATCCTTCTTCTCTTTGGTCAATGCCATCTTGGAAGTCAGACGCATCACGACCTTCTCCCCAAATACAGTCGGCAGGATTGATACACGAATATCATATTCCTGACGATCCACGACCATCGTAATCCGACCATCCTGAGGCTTTCTCTTCTCGGAAATATCCATGCCGCCGATAATCTTCACTCTCGCCACGATCGCCGACAAGAGATTCGCATCATAACGGATCCTCTCATAAAGAGTACCGTCGATACGATAGCGGACACGGACGACTTTCTCCAGAGCTTCTATGTGGATATCACTGGCTCGCTGCCGTACTGCCTGTTCAATCATAGCATTCACTAAAAGTACAATCGGAGAGTGGTTCACATCGGCACTCTCCTGCTCATCTCCCCTTAACTCCAACTGCAGAGTTGCCCGCTCCTTGGTATACTGCTCTGCCACACTGATTGCTTCGGCATCTCCATAGTACTTGTCAATTGCCAATAGAATCTCTTTTGATGTTGCTATGTAGGGTTCAATCTGACAATTGGTAATAATGGAAATGTCATCCATCGCCATCATATCCATGGGATCTGCCATCGCCAAATGCAGTACATGGGGATTCACCGCATCAAACTCATAGGGAATTACCTGATACTTTTTTAATATCGCTGCACTCACCAATTGAATGATCGAATCCGGAATCACAATTCCAGACAAGTCCACCACCGCAATTCCAAGCTGAGTCTCTAATGCCCGGCCAATCTGCAACTCACTGAGAATGTGTTCATCCACCAGTACTTCTCCCAGCTTTTTACCACTGTCCTTTTGTCTCTCCAAGGATAACGCTAACTGCTCATCGGTAATTGCACTCTGATGAATCAGGATATTACCCAAACGAATCTTGTCTCTTCCAATCGCCATAGTCATTCCTTTTTTACCTGTTATTCAGCATAAATCGACTATTTATGAATTATTTCTTAATAGTTTCTTTATTTTAACTATACTACAGATTATGCTTGTTTTCAACAATTCTATCTCCAAAATTTGGGAGCATATAAAATATGAATTCATTTTATTGGACTTGACAAACTATTTTTTGCGTTTTACAATTCACATGATTCGGGTTAATAGAAAGAATATAAAAGGAAGATAAGATAAGATATGACACGACGCGAAATCATAGAATATTGCCGCACCTATCCGGATGCGTTGGAAGACTATCCATTTAAAGATCGAAACAGTACCATCATGCGCCATGCAGACAACCGTAAGTGGTTTGCTTTGGTTTTTGAGAAGGATGGTAAATTGTGTATGAATCTCAAATGTGAACCTATGGAAGCGGATTTCTGGCGGATGGTTTACCATGATGTCGCCCCCGCCTGGCACATGAATAAAATGCATTGGAATACCGTGACACTCAACGGCGATGTACCGGAAACAGAACTATATTCCAT
>JAVXIV010000103.1:0-7374 GCA_036785645.1 Hungatella sp. | reverse complement strand
CATAGCGAATATGGAGATAGAGCCCATTGATCTGCTCTGCCGGCATAGAGAGCTTACTATGAATCAAAAATCGTTCTACATCTGCAGGTGAGATCTGAAGAATCACACGGAAGCTTCCGGGCAATTTTTTACCCTTTATGAGAGAAAAACAGATTGGTTTGATCACAGACCAAGCCGACAGCTCCCCAATCTGTTTTTCCTCCAATTCTGCATCCGTATAATATCCGGATTTGATATGCCCATCAATCGAAAAGGTATTGAATGTCACAATCACCGCCTCCCGAACTAAAAAGTGATCAAAAACATTTCCCACAAATAATTTCCCGGTAAATTGTTTGATATCATCAAGCTTCAGTGCAATCATAAAATAAGTTCTCCTTTGTGCCGGATCCCAGCAGCTTCTATGCAATTTCTTATCCTTAATATACACCGTGCAAGGATTGGGTGTCAATGTTCCTATTCTCATAGATGTAACTTTATGTTATACTATTCTGGTACCAATGAACTATGCAAGCCTTTCTGATAAGGAGTCTTATATGAAACTGAAAGATAGATGCAAAAAAGCCGCTGCCTTGATCCTATGCCTACTGGTCTTGACCGGATGTAAGGACGGTCTTCCCATTGTATCCGATGTCAAAGACAACAAAAACTATAGCTTGGCACAAAGTATGATCATCGTAACCACCGAACGAAATCGCTATCAGCAGGTCTATGGAGATCAGATCTGGAGTGTATCTCTGGATCAGGAAGAAACCTTTCAAACCTATCTGCTTAAAGAGGTTCAGAGATTTCTGCAAGATATGAAAACCATGACCTTATTGGCCGAGAATCAAGAAGTCACCTTGACCAGTGCGGAAAAAGACCGGATCCGCAGACTCTCTCAAACCTACTATGAAGGTCTGACCGAGGACGATATCCGCTATATGGGCATCAAACAGGAAGATGTTGTAACGATGTATCAGGAATACTATCTCGCCAATAAGGTAGTGGGTGAATTAACAAAGGAGCTGGATTTAGAGGTCAGCGACAGCGAGGCCAAGGTGATCTCCCTACAACAGATAAAGCTGGCATCTGCCGAGACCGGTCAGCAAGTCTATGAAGCTGTCACCGCAGAAGGTGCCGACTTTGCTGCCCATGCCAAAGCTACTTCCACCGACCCGCAGATGGATCGATTACTGGGCAAAGGAGATGAAGCGGCTGTCTTTGAAGAAGCGGCCTTTGCACTCACTACCGGACAGATCAGTCCTCCCATCGAATATAATGGTGCCTATTACATTTTAAAATGCATCGATGATTATGATGAAACCGCGACTGCCGAAAGGAAAACACTGATTTATGAAGAGCGCAAAAATCAGGTTTTCCGGCAAATTTACAGTCAGTTTCAAGTAGAACACAAGATCAATTTTTCCGAAGATATGTGGAAGAAAATTACATTTTCCAAAGACGATCAAACCACTACCACCAACTTCTTTGAATTATACCAGGAAGAACTGGGTAGTCAGGGCTACTAGTGCTGCCTGATCCTTAGTTCCCATCAATTCTCTGGCAGAATGCATGGCCAAAATCGGAACCCCCACATCCACTGCCTTCATCGCCAATAAACTGGAAGAGATCGCCCCCAAAGTAGAACCGCCTCGCAAATCCGAGCGATTGGAGAATTTCTGATACGGAATCTGAGCCTTTTTACAGATGCTTTCTATGACACTGACTGCCGTTGCATCCGTTGCGTAAGACTGGGCGGCTGCCATTTTAATCGCTATCCCATCCCCCGGCAAAATCTGATTCTTAATATCACATTTTTCCACATGGTTGGGATGCATGGCATGGGCTACATCCAAAGAGAGCAAAAATCCATCTAACATTCCATTCAACCATGTTTCCCGGTCATAACCAAGCGATAAATATACCTTTTCCAAAATTCGCTCAGTCACAGCCGACAAGGCGCCCTGCTTGGTACGGCTGCCTACTTCTTCATGATCATACAGCGCAGCTACCTGAATTCCGGTATCACTTCTGCCCTCTATGATTCCGGTCAGACAAGCTTGCACAGAGGTAATATTATCCAAACGCGGACCGCTATAGAGTTCCTCATTCAGCCCAACCGTCGTATACCCATCCAAATTATAGAAATACATCTCATAATCCAAGATATCCTCCGAAGCACATCCGCACTCCTCCGCCAATAAGTTCAGGAAATAATTTTCTCGGTTCATTTGATCATCCAAAATCGTCAGCAGTGGCAGCATATCTACCTGTGGATTTAGCTTTACACCGTCATTGACCTCGCGGTTCATGTGAATCGCCAAATTGGGCACGATGGCAATCGGTCGACCCAGATCCACAAATCGGGTGATGGGGTGAAATGGATCTGCACCATTTAGGCAAACTTTACCCGCTGCCGAAAGTGGGCGATCCAACCAAGTGCTGAGAATCGGACCTCCATAGATCTCTATATTGAGCTTCCCATAACGGTTAGTTTGCACCTCCGGGGACGGTTTGGCTTTCAGGCACGGCCAGTCCGTATGAGCTGCTGCCATACGAATCGTCGGGTTTTCTCCCAAATTCTCTCCAACCGCAAATGCCATGAGGGACGAATCAAAAATCGAAACATAATAACGCCTGCCTCTTACAAGTTTCCACCGATCCGCCAAGGCGAGTTCCTCAAAACCCGCTGCCTGTAACTGCTTTTTGCTCTCCCCGATGCAGTGATACGGTGATACACAAGTCTTTAGGGTCTGCTCCAAACGCTGTAAATCTTTGTCGTACATCTAAAAATCCTCCTAATTCATAACCTTGATTTTGCTTCCTTGATTAGTTTTTTCAATCACAATCTGATGATCGATCTGTTCTTTCAGTTCTTCCACATGCGAAATGATTCCAATCATAAGACTTCCATCACTCAGTGATTTTAAAATTTCGATTGCCTGATTTAAAGACTCATGATCCAGAGAACCAAATCCTTCATCCACAAATAAAGTTTCAATCTGAATTCCTCCTGCATAGCTCTGTACAATATCGGAAGTTCCCAGTGCAAGTGCAAGTGCCGCCTTAAAGGATTCTCCCCCGGAGAGAGAGCGCACCGATCGTTTCTTGCCGGTATACTGATCCAGAACCTCCAGCTCCATACCTTCTTTGGTTCTCCGATCCTTCGACTGCGGGAGTCTGCATAGTGCATAGCGATCCAAACTCATCACAGAAAGCCGCTGATTGGCTGCATATAAGATATCATCAAAATAAACGGATAATACATATTGCTCAAAAACCAGATTTCGATTATTGTATCCATTCGCCGCACGTTCTACCTCGCGAAGGATTCCGTATTCCTTCTCCAGTCCTTCCTTTTCCTGTAAATGATTTTTTAGAATCGTCATAGCTTTTAAATTGCTCATCATGCGACCGGCTATCTGCTCTTTTTCTTTGCTCAGCCGCCTGTTCACTCTCCGTCAAGCGAATCGAAAGGTCTGTGAGATTTTTATGTTCCAAATCCTTGGGGATTTTGAGTCCGGCTTTCATCTGCTCATAAGCCGACTTCACTTTTTCCAGACGGATCTGACCATTCTGATACTGCTCCGTTACCGTTTGAATCCGGATTTCCAGAGCATGAATCTTACCTTCCGTCTCTCGAATCTGATTGCCCAGTTTCAGGAGGCTTTCTTGGGCAGAATCTGTCTGATCCGATAAATTCTGCTGATCCTCCAGTGATTTCCGTTCTCCTGCCAGAGTCGCTGCCTGCGTTTGCGCATCCACTGCCTTTTGCCATGCAGCTTCATAAGCTTGCTTTAATTTTTTTAACTGGGTCTCGTCGGGCATGCGTTCACTGATTTGTGCAGGTGCCGGATGCGCAGTAGAACCACAGACCGGACAAGCGATTCCTTCGCGCAACTCTCTCGCCAAAATCCCCGCCGATGCCTTGCGATAAACATCATCCTGCCACTCATATTCCTGCTTTCGTTCTTTGGCAATCCGATCCAGCGTCAGGTATTCCTGCTGTTTTTTCTTCAGCTTCTCCTCACAGGTCAGCCACTGCTCAAGACTCTTCTTCCGCTCCTTTTGCAGGTGCAGGTTCTCTCGTTCTCCATTCAGCTGCTGTTGCGCTTCCGGCAGTTCCTCATAGCTTTGTTTCAACTGCCTGCCCCGAATGCTCCATTCTTCCCGCTCTGTTTTTAATTCCTCTAAACGAATGAGATCCTTTTCATATTGTAAAATCAGTTGGTTCTGCTGCTTCCATTGTTCTGCCAATTGAAGGGTCTTTTTATATTCCTGTTCTTGCTGCGCCATCTGCGATTCCAATACTTCTTTTTGCTCTTTTCGAATCTTCAATTCCTGTTCTGCAGCCAATACAATCTTCTGATAATTTCGATTCTTCTTCTCCAGCAGTTCAAGCCACTCCGGATCCTCTATCTGAAAAGTAGCTGTAATTTCTTCGATACGATGTTTATTTTCCTCTACCTTTCCGGTAAGCTGTTTGACTTTGGCCGACAAAACGGCTGTGATACTGTCGTAGAGTCCGGTAGTGAAAATATCACGAAAGATCTGTGTTCTCTCCTTAGAACTTGCTACCAAGAGCTGCGTAAACTCGCCTTGCACAATCATCGAGATCTGTTTAAATTGATGATAATCAATTCCCAACAACGTTTTAACAGCCTCGGTTACTGCCGCACTTCCGGTCACCAGTAGGTTTTCGCCCTCATATAACTCTCCGGATTCCGCCTCGTTTGTCAATCCCTCTCCACGCAATTTAGGCCTGTCATAGCGAGGATTTCTGCGGATTCGATAGCTTTTGTTCTTATGCGTGAAGAGAAGTGTCACATCTGTGCTTCTATCCGGTTTTGCAAAATCACTGCGCAAACTATCTTTTTCACGAATGCTTCCACTCACCTCGCCATAAAGCGCGAAGGTAATTCCGTCAAATATCGTCGTTTTTCCGGAGCCGGTGGGTCCGGTGATCAAAAATAGCCCCGACTGACCAAACCCAGAAAAATCTACCGTCTCTTCCCCCGGATAAGGTCCCCAAGCAGAGAGCATCAAAGATATGGGTTTCATCGCATCTCCTCCTTTGCTTCTTCAATGGCTTCCACCGCTACCGCACGCTGCTCTTCGCTCAGTTCTTTTCCCATCACGTGAAGATAAAAATCCTCAAATAATTCATTCGGTGTTTTTTCTTTTAATTCATTGACATACTGGCGAACATTCTGCTCCTCACGGATGCTGCGCTCCAGTTGAAGCTGCATCACATTGGGATATACACTGCGTAACGTTCCGATTGGGTCAATCAACTCTTCTTCATTGGTCAGCACGGCCAGTAGATAATCCTCCGCATCTGCCGCATCTACTACTTGCTCACAGATCAAATCTGCAAGCTTTCCCCGGATCTTCCGCATATCGTGGAGCGGATAAAGTGCTATGGTTTCCCAATGTAGTTTTCCCGCCTGCACCTCTCCCAGAATTACCCCTTTTTGATGCTGTACCTCTGAAAATGAATATTTGATCGGAGAACCGGAGTAACAGACGGATGGATCCCCGATTTGCTGACATCCATGAATATGTCCCAATGCCGTATAGGTAAAGGCTTTGAAATTGGCTGCTTCCACCTGATCCGCCCCGCCTACCGATACCCGTGTCTCCGAATCGGAAAGTTCCGGTTCTTTGCCATGATCGACTACAAACTGGTGTGTCAGCAAGATATTGGCTCCTCCGCTCCGATAAGCGATATGCTTTAGCAACTCCTGCATAGCATCTTCATAGGTCACTGCTTCGCATTGATAAAATGCCCGCACCTCCACCGGTTTGGCATATGGAATCATATGAATTCTGACCGGCTCACCTCCTGACTCCATATCGACATAAGCCACCGGATCTTTCAACGTCCCTTCTATATAAAGTCCGCGTTTCTCCAAAATACGATTTGCAAATCCTATGCGTTCCCCACAATCATGATTCCCGGCTATGGCAAAAACCGGAATTCCGGCATCAATCAGTCCGGTGAGGAACTCATCTAATACACTTACTGCCTGAGCCGATGGAACGGAGCGGTCATAGAGATCTCCACTTAAAAATACCGCATCCACCCTTCTTGTCTGCGCAATCTCCGTAATCTGGCGCAGCACATATTTTTGTTCCTCCAACATGGAGAAACCATTGACCACTTTGCCGATATGAAGATCGGATGTATGCAGAAATCTCATGAAAATCCTCCTATAGGAACTGCTTTAATATTTTCAAAACACCGTCCCGCTCGTTAGTATCAGCTGTAAATCGTGCAACCGCCTTGACTTCCTCTCGGGCATTGCCAACTGCAAAGCTATAATAAGCTTGCTGCAGCATCTCAATATCATTCAATTGATCCCCAAATACCATGGTCTCTTGCGGAGTAATATCTAAACTCTCCTGTAAGATTCGGATTGCCTGCCCCTTGCTCACCCCGCTTTCCATGCAGTCCATCCACATATCGCCGGATATCGTCATCTTCAAACGATCTCCATATTTATGACGCAGATCAACAGTCGCTTCCTGGACTCCCTGTTTTTTGTAGGCAGAAACCTTGATAAATTCGTCCTCTACCTGTGTGATATCTTCCACACGTTTCACCTGAAACTTATAGCTGTTCACAATCCAGTCCACAAACTCTTCATTTTGGGTATCCATATAGACGACATCCGGACCACTCACCATCACCTCAAGCTCCGGCATACGGCGGATATCCTCCACCACCTCCATCAGTAAACTCCGATCGATCGTATTTAAAAATAAATTCCTTCCATGACAACCTACATAAGCACCATTATCCGATAAATAGAAAATCTTCTCCTGAATCGGTTCAAAGATTGCTTCGATGCTGGCCCATTGCCGCCCACTGGCAGCTGCAAACTGAATTCCGTTCTTTCGAAGCTTTAGAATCACATCATACAATTCCGGATTTACCTGATTTCCACCATCCTGAACCAGGGTTCCATCGATATCGGACGCAATTAATTTAATCAATGTCTTCTTCCTCCATATTCTCAACCTATTCACGAGTATAGCACAAAAAAAGCATCGGCTGCAAGGTCAAAACCTCATCCTCCAATGCTTTATCATCTCCGTTAATATAATTTCAAACGTCCAATCACAGACTCTCCATCTCCCTCCAGAGACTCCCGCAGCTGTTCGCGCACGGTATATATAAAATCAACCAAATAGAGAATCACCAAGCACATTGCCAGCCCCTTCTCGTAATGTCTCGGAACACGAGCCGTGATCTGATGCACGAATCCATTGAGAAAACGGAAAAAGAAAATTCCAAGAAATCCCCATGCTAAACTGCTCTCTAAGCAAATCATACCTTTGTAATTAAAGGGCTTTCGGCTGTAATCCCACCAAAAGCTTCCAAATAAG
>JAVXIV010000102.1:0-7406 GCA_036785645.1 Hungatella sp. | reverse complement strand
AGGAATTTTACCATATAGGGATCGCCAAAGCTGCCTCTTTTATCAATTGGTTGATCGAGACGATTTAAACGGAAATTATCTGGAAACCTCCGGATCCGCTATGGTTGCCTATGCAATTATCAAAGGCTGTAGGCTAGAGATGCTTGAGCAAGGGAAATATTTTCAAACAGGAGAAGAGAGTTGGGCAGGATTAGAGGCAGAGAAACTAAAGATGGACTCCGGAAATCTTCATCTGATGGGAACCTGTGCGAGCGCAGGCCTGGGACCAAAAGATGAACGAGATGGAAGTCCGGAGTATTATTTATCGGAGCGTGTAGCGGTAGATAATGCCCATGGTGTAGCCGCTTGCATGATGGCATATGGCGAATGGCTAAAATTTAAAAAATAAAAAGGCAATTGTACTTTTATAGAAAAAAGGTTATTCTAGTATCACCGAGACGATTCCAATAAGCGGGATGGGAGGACTTTATGGGAAAGATCGTACTGCTGGTTTCACGGGATGAGATGCTCTACCTGGCACATAATATTTTGCAAGAGAAAAAGTATGAAATTGGAGAGATGCGTGTCATTCGAACTCAAGACAGCGTGATGGAGGCCAGAAATTCGATCGCTAATGGGGCCACGATCATCATTGCCAGGGGGTTACAGGCATCTTTGATCAAACAGTATACCGATATTCCGGTGGTAGAGATCGTGCTGACCGCACAGGAGATGGCGATCTTGATCATGAAAGCCAAGCAGATTGTGAAGAAACCCAAGCCGGTCATCGCTGTGGTGGGGCTGCGTAATATGTTTTGCGATATGTCTTATTTTGACGGCATCTATGATATCGAACTGCGGATGTATTACGCAGAGTCCGGAGATAAACTGCATGAGGCGGCACAGCAGGCAGCAGAGGAAGAAGCAGATCTGATCATAGGTGGGGATACGGCGGTAGAGGCAGCCACCACACGGCAGATTCCGTCCCTGTTTTTATCCATTACCGAAGATTCTTTGAAAAATGCTTTTGCCATGGCAGAGAGTATGGATTATGCTATGGGAGTGGAGAAGAAAAATGCCGCTCAGATGGAAACGATTTTGGATTATTCCTTTAATGGTGTGATGAAGATCGATGCAAGCGGTTTGATTCGGGCGGTGAATCCTCAGATCGAGGATATGCTGGGACAGGCAGCGGAGCATTTGACCGGGCGCGCTGTGACCGAAGTGTTTGGGGATCTGGATCGGGAAATGATGCAGCAGGTATTAGAAGCCGGAAAAGAATATTCGCTATTGATGCAGGTTCAGCGCACCTTTGTTTTTGCTATGATTGCACCGGTGATGGTGGATCTGCGAGTAGACGGAGCGATTCTCACCTGCCACCGGATGAAGAAAAAATCGGCAGGCGGAGCGAATACCGAGAAGAAACTGCGCAGAGACAATCAGATTGCATTCGCTCGGTTTGAAGATCTGATATCCGGATCCAAAGCGATGCAGGAATGTATTCGTTTGGCAAAGCTGTATTCATTTTCGGAAAAACCGGTTGTCATTTTAGGAGAACCCGGAACCGAGAAAGAGATGCTGGCACAGAGTATCCATAATAGTAGTCTCCAAAAAGAGGGACCATTTTTAAGCTTATCCTGTGCCGGTCGCTCCGATGCGATGCAGTGTGAGCAAATCTTTGGAGAAAAAGGAGCAGCTGCACAGGCAGATGGCGGTTCCTTGCTGATCGGTGAGGTAGATCAGTTGACGTGTGCCAATCAATATCGCTTGTATCGCTTCCTGCACAGCCGGGTCTGTTCCGGCGAAGAGACGTTCCCGGTGCGAAAGTCCGAGGCGCGAGTGATGGTCACGTCTTTGAAACCGTTGGCGGAATTGGTTCGGCAGAATGAGTTTCGGGAGGATCTTTATTACTTGCTCTCCGGTCTGGTGGTACGCATTCCGCCTCTTCGGGAGAGACCGGAAGATCTTTTACAAAAGCTGGAAGAATGTATCCGGGCAAGCTGTGAACGATATTCGCGTTACCATGTGTTGACAAGCGGTGCGTGGAAGATTCTGCAATCCTATCCCTGGAGCGGAAATCTGCTTCAAGTGGAGAGCTATTGTGAGCGGCTGATTCTGACGGCGGGAAAACGTTCTGTGGATGAAATTATGGTGAAGGATTTGCTGTGGGAATTATATCCGGAGTACGAGCCGCAATGCAGGACTGAGGAAACTTGGCATTATGAGCCGGCAGAAGCTCGAAAGATCGCAGCACTCTTACAAAAATACAATGGAAGCCGAGCGAAAACAGCCGCAGAATTGGGCATCAGCAAAGCGACACTCTGGCGTCATATGAAGAAATATGAAATGAAAGTGAAGTAAATATGAAACCATGAAAGAGATAACGTTTCACAATGTGAAACGTTATCTCTTTTGTACAGGAAAAGCATCGGACTTCGGTGAATTCCACCCTTGTTTTGCGTATACGAAAGGATTACACTTCATACAAAAAGGAAGAGGAGAGATTGGTATGAAAATAGGATTTATAGGATTGGGAATTATGGGAAAACCTATGGCAAAGAATCTGCTAAAGGCCGGTTACGAGTTGGTTGTTTGCGATTTCAACAAAGATGCAGTGGCGGAAGTGGTTTCTTGTGGAGCGACAGCCGCGGAAAATGGTGCAAAAGTGGCTGCACAGTGTGGAGTTGTCATCACGATGGTGCCCAATTCTCCGCATGTAAGAGCAGCGGCACTGGGGGATGGCGGAATCGTTGAAGGCGCAAAACCGGGTACGGTATTGATTGATATGAGTTCTATCGACCCGACCGAGAGTAAAGCCATTGGTGCAGAATTAGCGAAAAAGGGCATTGAGATGATGGATTGCCCGGTATCCGGTGGGGAACCCAAGGCAGTGGACGGAACTTTGTCGGTTATGTGCGGTGGCAAGAAGGAATTGTTTGAACAGTATTACGATATGCTGATGGTGATGGCCGGTTCCGTTGTCTATGTGGGGGATTTGGGGTCCGGTAATGTGGCGAAATTGGCGAATCAAATTGTTGTTGCAGTCAATATCGCAGCCGTATCGGAAGCATTGACATTTGCAAAAAAGGCAGGAACGGATCCGGAACTTGTCTATCAGGCGATTCGGGGAGGACTCGCAGGCTCTACGGTTATGGATGCAAAAGCACCGATGATGCTTGCCCGTAATTTCAAACCGGGATTTCGCATCGAATTGCACATCAAAGATTTGAACAATGCTTTAAATGCAGCACACGCCATCAGTTCTCCGGTTCCGCTGACCGGGCAGCTTATGGAGATCATGCAGGGATTAAAGGCAGATGGTTTGGAAAAAGAGGATCATGCCGGTATTGTAAAATATTATGAAAAGATCGCCAATACAACCGTGGAATCATAGGTAGAAAGCCAAGAGGAGAGCAGTCATGAATACAGATTTTATAAAAGGTGTAGTAGTGCCTATTTTAACACCCATTGATCAAAATGAGTGGATTGATGAGCAGAAATTAAGAGAACAGGTAGATTATGTAATTGCGGGCGGAGTCATGGGGATTCTGGCTTTTGGAAGCAATGGAGAGTTTTATGTAATCGAAGAGGACGAGATGGAACGTGGTCTTAAGATCATGGTGGAGCAGGCAGCGGGAAGAGTTCCGGTCTATTTTGGAATTGGTGCAATCAGCACGAAGAAATGCTGCCGCTTAGCGCAGATGGCAGTTAAAAATGGAGCATCCGGAATCTCTGTACTCCAACCGATGTTCCTAAAACCAACTGAAACAGAGCTGTATTTGCATTTTAAAACCATTGCAGATTCAGTTCCGGAGATGCCGGTACTGCTCTACAATAATCCGGGACGTGTAAATTACACACTGTCTGCCAATTTGGTAGAAAAATTGGCGACGGAGGTGAAGAATATCGTGGGAATGAAAGATACCAGCGGTGATATGACACAGACAGCTGAATTTATTCGCAGAACCCGTCATGTGGGATTCAAGGTATTTGGCGGAAAAGACACCTTGCTCTATGCCTCGATGTGTCATGGCGCAGTGGGCGGAGTCTGTACTGCAGCCAACTTTATGCCGGAATTAATCACCGATGTGTATAACAAATATATCGCAGGAGACTTGTCCGGATCCTTGGAAGCTCAGTTTAAACTGAATCCGGTTCGGCTTTCCATGGATCCGGCCAGCTTCCCGGTTGCGGCCAAGGATATGGCAAACTTACGAGGACGCGATATTGGAAATCCCTATAAACCCAATCTGGCGACACCACAAGGTCCGGTTCTGGAACGAATCCGAACGGAAATGCAAATTGCCGGCTTGATTTAAGCGAATAGACTGCTTGGTTTGCGTGGATTGTATAAAATAGAAAAATACTTGATGTTAATTTAACAGTTCTTGTTTCGTCAGTGCGGATACGGTAAGATAGGAAAAGTAAGCATATCATGTTAATGAGCACAGGAGGACAAGAACGTATGGCAGTTCACGTAATAGATGAAGCAAATCGGTGTTTAAACTGTAAGAAACCCATGTGTCAAGAGGGGTGTCCGATTCATACAGCCATTCCGCAGATGATTCAGGCATTTAAAAATGGAGAACTCAACAAAGCGGGAGAGCTGGTTTTTGAAAACAATCCGATGTCTGTGATCTGCTCTTTGGTCTGCAACCATGAAAAACAGTGTGAAGGTCATTGTGTTTTGGGAAAAAAGGGGCAGCCGGTACATATCAGCAGCATTGAGAATTACATCTCCAATACCTGTTTGGACAAGATGGAGATCCTTTGCGAGCCCAAGAATGGGAAGAAAGTGGCAGTCATCGGTGCCGGTCCGGCCGGGATCACGATTGCCATTATGCTGACCAAGAAGGGTTATGGTGTGACGATTTTTGATGCTAAGGATAAAATCGGCGGAGTTTTGCAATACGGCATTCCGGAATTTCGACTTCCCAAGACGATTTTGGATCGCTACAAGAAGAAGCTTTTGGAGATCGGAATCAAGATACGACCCAATACAGCGATCGGTACGGCATTAGAGATCAAGGATCTGCTCCGGGATGGGTATGAAAGCATCTTCATCGGAACCGGCGTATGGAAGCCAAAGACATTGGGAATCAAGGGAGAGTCCTTGGGTAATGTGCATTTTGCGATTGATTACCTGGCCAATCCGGATGCCTATGATCTGGGCGAGAAGATTGCGATCATCGGTATGGGCAACTCTGCTATGGACGTGGCGAGAACAGCACTGCGTAAGGGGGCCAGAGAGGTCACCTTGTATGCCAGAGGAACCACCGGCAATGCCAGTGAGCACGAAACTTCCTATGCCAAGCTGGATGGAGCCAAGATGGAGTATTGCAGACATATTGTGGAAATCACCGATATAGGTCCTGTATTTCAAGCGATCTGTTACGATGAAGAAGGCAGGAAAACCGGCATTGCAGAAGAGAAAGAACAGGTTTATGCGGACTCTACGATCATATCGGTGAGTCAGGGACCTAAGAGCAAATTGGTCAATACAACCGAAGGGCTAAGGGCTTCGGAGAGCGGACTGTTGATGACGAACCAATATGGAGAAACCACGCATCCCGGTATTTTTGCAGCGGGGGATGTCGTACTGGGTGCCAAGACCGTGGTGGAAGCTACGGCTTATTCCAAGATTGTAGCGGAGGCTATGGATGCGTATATGAAAGGAAAATAAAATCCTATGAGTATTCCGATGTATGTAAAAATCAAAGAGGAAGATAATGTAGCGATCATGGTGCGGGAGGTTCGAGCAGGCACGGAGGTGTCGGACGGAATTACTGCACGTCAGGATATCCCACAGGCACATAAAATTGCACTTTGTGATATTCCAAAAGATGGAAAGATTATGCGCTATGGTGTTGTGCTGGGGTATGCAGTGAAACAGATCCGTAAAGGGGACTGGATCAATGAAACGATGTTGGTGCTGCCGACTCCGCCGTCATTGGAGGATATGGCCTTTGGGACGAATTTAGTAACCACACTTCCGAGACCTCCGATCAGTGTTTGGGAAGGATATGAGAATCCGAACGGCGGTTATGCCGGAACCAGAAATATTCTTGGGATCAGCACGACGGTACAATGTGTAACCGGAGTACTCAATATAGCAGTGGCAAGGATGAAAACTGAGTTACTTCCGAAATACCCCTATGTGGATGACATTGTAGCACTAAACCATGCCTATGGCTGCGGTGTGGCAATTCAGGCACCGGAGGCCAAGATCCCCATTCGTGCACTGCGCAATCTCTCCAAACATCCCAATTTTGGAGGAGAATTGATGGTGGTAGGATTGGGATGCGAAAAATTTACGGTTGAAATGTTATGTGATAAAGAGGATATCACTCCGGATAATGTGATTATCTTGCAGGAGAAAAAAGGATTTGAGGATATGATTGATGCTCTGATGGAGATGGCTGATCGGAAACTGGCGGTCTTAAACCGGCGCAGACGGAAAACACTACCCTTGTCGGAGCTGCTGATTGGGATGCAGTGTGGAGGAAGCGATGCTTTTTCCGGAGTGACGGCCAATCCTTCTGCGGGCTACGCAGCAGATCTGCTGGTCAGCGGTGGAGCCACGGTGCTGTTTTCGGAAGTAACGGAAGTTCGTGATGGTGTGCACCTGCTGGGTGAGCGCTGTGTAAATGGAGATGTAGGAAAAAACCTGGCCGCAGAGATGAAATGGTATGATCATTATTTGGAAGCAGGAGAGGTGGATCGAAGCGCCAATCCGACTCCGGGCAACAAAAAAGGAGGTCTTTCTAACATTGTAGAAAAAGCGATGGGATCCATTGCAAAATCAGGCACTTCTCCCATTGTGGAAGTGTTATCACCGGCAGAACACCCGACAAAAAAGGGACTGATCTATGCAGCGACACCGGCAAGTGATATCGTCTGTGGACCTTGTCAACTGGCATCCGGCATCGGTCTCCAAGTGTTTATGACCGGACGCGGCACGCCTTATGGACTGGCAATCGCACCTGTCATCAAGGTTTGTTCCAGAAATGATATGAAGGAGCAATGGCAGGATTTGATTGATATCAATGCGGGCCCGATTGCAACCGGCGAAGCGACGATCGAGGAAATCGGAACCTTGTTGTTCCGTGAAATTGTCGATGTGGCCAGCGGCCGAAAGCAGAGCTTTGCGGAACGATATAAACTGTATAATGATTTGTGCATTTTTAATCCGGCACCGATTACCTGAGAATTGGTTACAGTTGCTGCCCACTCAAAACAGTTGAGAGGGCAGTGCCAAAATCGGGCTTACCGTCTCGACCTGGAAGGTTACCGTCTCAACCCTTTATTCGTGAACTTCCCAATAGCCATACCTCTTGCCACCCTTGCGTTCTATTATTCCTTTATCCACAAGATCTTCTCCTTCCAACTTATATTCCACGACTTTGGTGGTTTCAAAGACAGAAAGA
>JAVXIV010000101.1:0-7436 GCA_036785645.1 Hungatella sp. | reverse complement strand
AAGATTCAATTACAGTAGATGGTAAGAAGATTACGATCTATAAAGAACCAAAGGCTGCTGATCTTCCTTGGGGAAAACTTGGCATAGATGTAGTTTTAGAGTGTACAGGCTTCTACTGTGCAAAAGATAAAGCTCAGGCTCATATTGATGCAGGCGCTAAGAAGGTTGTAATCTCTGCTCCGGCAGGCAATGATCTTCCGACCGTTGTATTCAGCGTTAATGAGAATGTATTGACGAAAGAAGATACCATCATTTCTGCTGCTTCTTGTACTACAAACTGTTTAGCTCCTATGGCTAATACTTTGAATAACTATGCTCCGATCCAGTCCGGTATTATGTCAACGATTCACGCTTATACAGGCGATCAGATGATTCTGGACGGACCACACAGAAAAGGCGACTTAAGAAGAGCAAGAGCAGGCGCAGCCAATATCGTTCCGAACTCTACCGGTGCAGCCAAAGCAATCGGCCTGGTTATTCCCGCATTGAATGGCAAACTGATCGGTTCTGCACAGCGTGTTCCGGTTACAACCGGTTCTACTACGATCTTGGTAGCCGTTGTAAAAGGCAAAGACATCACCAAAGAAGGCATCAATGCAGCGATGAAAGCTGCTGCTTCTGCATCCTTTGGTTACACAGAAGAGCCACTTGTATCTTCTGATGTGATTGGTATGAAATTTGGTTCTCTGTTTGATGCAACTCAGACATTGGTTGCTAAATTGGACGACGATACTTATCAGGTACAAGTAGTTGCTTGGTATGATAATGAGAACTCTTATACAAGCCAGATGGTTCGTACAATCAAATACTTTGCTGAATTAGCATAAAGATCCACAGAGGGTCCGGTCCGGAGGACCGGGCCCTTTTTTGATAGTACGCATACTGTATACAGGATATAAAACCCGAGGGACCTAGATAGAAAGGAGCATTTATTATGCTAAATAAGAAAACAATTGATGATTTGAAAGATCTAAAAGGAAAGAAAGTATTGGTTCGCTGTGATTTCAATGTACCCCTTAAGGATGGAGTGATCCAAAACTTCAACCGCATTGACGGTGCAATCCCGACGATTAAGAAATTATTGGATCAGGGTGCAAAAGTGATTCTATGTTCTCATTTGGGCAAACCCAAGGGCGAGCCGCTTCCGGAGATGTCTCTGGCTCCTGTCGCTCCTGCACTGAGCGAGAGATTGGGCATAGAAGTGAAATTCGTCTCGGATCCGATCGTGACCGGATCTGAGACACAGAAACTGGCTGCAGATCTAAAAGACGGCGAAGTATTATTGCTTGAGAATACTCGCTATCGTGCAGAAGAAACCAAATACGGCAAAGAGGAAGCTGCCGAGGGCTATGCCAAAGAACTGGCAGCACTGTGTGATGATGGAATTTTTGTAAATGATGCTTTTGGTACGGCTCACCGTGCTCATTGCTCCAATGTTGGGGTAACCAAATATACCAAAGAGAATGTGGTTGGTTATCTGATGGAGAAAGAGATCAAATTCTTGGGAGAAGCGGTGGAGAATCCGGTTCGGCCATTCGTAGCAATTTTGGGCGGAGCCAAGGTATCCGACAAGATCAATGTCATTAATAACTTACTCGATAAGGTTGATACGCTGATCATTGGTGGCGGCATGGCTTATACCTTTGCGAAAGCGCAGGGGCAGGAGATCGGTAATTCTTTATGTGAAGAAGATAAATTGGATTATGCTTTGGAGATGATCAAGAAGGCAGAAGCCAAAGGTGTGAAACTCTTACTTCCGGTGGATCACATGGAAGGCAAGGCATTCTCCAATGATACGGAGCATAAAGTAGTGGAAACGATTGATGCAGGCTGGTCAGGCTTTGATATCGGACCCAAAACGATTGAGTTGTACAAGAAAGCACTGGAAGGCGCCAAGACCGTTGTTTGGAACGGACCGATGGGCGTATTTGAATTTTCCAACTTTGCAGAAGGTACTTTGGAGATCTGCCGTGCGGTTGCAGAACTAAAAGATGCAACTACGGTCATTGGCGGCGGTGATTCTGTCAATGCGGTAAAACGTCTTGGTTTTGCAGACAAGATGACTCACATCTCCACCGGTGGTGGGGCTTCTCTGGAATTCCTAGAGGGCAAAGAACTTCCGGGTGTGGCTGCAGCAGACAACAAATAAACGTTGAATAAGATAAGGTGAGGTAAAGACATGTCAAGAAAGAAGATTATTGCCGGAAACTGGAAGATGAATATGACACCATCGGAAGCGGTTGCTCTGGTCAATGAATTAAAGCCATTGGTGATCAATGAAGAAGTGGATGTTGTTTTCTGTGTACCGGCGATCGATATCATCCCGGCGATGGAAGCTGCAAAAGGCAGCAATATCAATATCGGTGCAGAAAATATGTATTTTGAGGACAAGGGTGCTTATACGGGCGAGATCTCTCCGGCGATGCTCGTGGATGCAGGTGTTAAATTTGTAGTGATCGGTCACTCCGAGAGACGCGAGTATTTTGCGGAATCCAATGAGACTGTGAATAAGAAAGTTTTAAAAGCATTTGAATATAATCTTACACCAATCGTATGCTGCGGCGAATCTCTGACCCAAAGAGAGCAAGGCATCACGATTGATTGGATTCGTCAGCAGATTAAGATTGCATTCTTAAATGTTTCTGCAGCACAGGCAGCGACAGCGGTCATTGCCTATGAGCCGATCTGGGCAATCGGAACCGGAAAAGTAGCTACAACTGAGCAGGCACAGGAAGTTTGTGCAGCCATTCGTGTATGCATTGGTGAAATCTATGATGAAGCAACGGCAGCAGCCATTCGTATCCAGTATGGCGGATCCGTATCTGCATCCAGTGCCGCAGAATTATTTGCTCAGGCTGACATCGACGGCGGTCTGGTAGGCGGAGCTTCTCTGAAACCGGATTTTGGAAAGATTGTGAATTATAAATAAGTGATCGCAAGAAATAAATGATTATAGAAAATTTGATTTAGGGAGAGAATCCAATCAGTAGATGGTTGGATTCTCTCCCTAATTATAGTATAATGGCAGTGAAAAAGCACAAGGTGGATGTGAGGTGACGACAGATGGCATTTGTAGAACTAAAAGACGTGAAGAAACTCTATCAGATGGGGGAGATTACGATTCATGCGGTGGATGGAATTGATTTCCTGATTGAGAAGGGAGAGTTTGCGGTGATTGTAGGTCCAAGTGGTGCCGGCAAGACAACGGTGCTCAATATTCTGGGTGGGATGGATCAGGCGACTTCCGGTCAGGTATGGGTGGACGGAACGGATGTGGCGGCTTATAACAGTCGGAAATTGACCGGATTTCGCCGTAACGATATTGGATTTGTATTTCAGTTTTACAATCTGCTCCCCAACTTGACTGCTTTGGAGAATGTGGAGTTGGCTTTGCAGATCTGTAAGAATCCATTGGATGCAGAACAGGTGCTGATGGATGTGGGGTTGGGAGAACGGATGCAGAATTTTCCCGCGCAGCTATCCGGCGGAGAACAGCAGAGAGTTTCGATCGCCAGAGCACTGGCGAAGAATCCCAAGCTATTGCTCTGCGACGAACCAACCGGAGCTTTGGATTATCAGACAGGGAAATCCATTTTAAAACTACTGCAGGATACCTGCCGCGAGAAAGGGATGACGGTGATTGTCATTACCCATAATTCGGCATTGGCACCGATGGCAGATCGGGTGATTCAGATTAAGAATGGAAAAGTATCCAAGGTGACTTGCAATGATAATCCGGTGTCGGTCGATACCATTGAGTGGTAAATGGGTGATGCAAAGAAGGATGATCAATGAAAAATGTAAAAAGGAAGGACTTCTTAGTTGAAATAGGGCGAAGCATGAATCGGTTTTTATCGATTCTTTTTATCGTGGCTTTAGGAGTTGCTTTCTTTTCTGGAATTCGTGCCTCCAGACCGGATATGGAATTATCCGCAGATCGCTATTATGATGAAACACATTTGATGGATATTCGCATTGCGGGAACACTGGGTTTGACGGAGGACGATCTCACTGCAGTTCGTGGGATGGAGGAAGTTCGTCTGGCAGAGGGAGCTTATGAGACCGATGTGCTCTGCAAGACGGAAGACCGTGAGCAGGTGATGCGGATCTTTTCCTTGACGAGGGACGTGAATCAGTTTACCGTGCAGGAAGGACGGCTTCCACAGAAGCAGGGAGAGTGCCTGATTGACCGTGGGAAGATCACCAGCGGGGTGTATCAGATCGGCGATCAGGTTCAGGTATATTCCGGAACGGATGATGCATGGGAAGATACTTTGAAGACCAATATCTATACGGTGGTTGGAATTGGAACATCTTCCAGATATTTGTCTTTGGAACGAGGCACGACCGGAATCGGAGACGGCAGTTTGGATTGCTTTATGGTGGTGACACCGGATAACTTCGCGTTGGAAGCTTATACCGATATCTATCTGCTGACCGAAAAGGGAGAATCCCTGACTGCTTATTCCGAAGAATATGATGACTACATAGAACAAATTACAACATCGATTGAGGATCATTTATCAGAAGAACGAAGTCGGATTCGTTATGAAGAAGTGGTGGGAGAAGCCGATGAGAAGCTGAATGACGCTAGGGTAGAATTGGCCGAGAAGAAGCAGGAGGCCGATGACAAACTGGCAGATGCAGCACGCCAGATTGCAGAAGCCGATGAAAAGATTGCCGATGGCCATAAAGACGTTGAACAGGGGCAGAAGGATCTAAATCAAGGAAAAGCAGACTTGGCACAGGCAGAGGTGGATTTGGCAGATGGCAAGAAGAAACTGGCCGAGAAAGTGAAGGAGCTAGAAGATGCCAAAGTGACGCTGGCTGAGAAAGAGCAGGAGCTGGCAGATGCAAAGGTGACATTAGCCGAGAAAGAACAGGAACTGGCAGATGGCAAGAAGGAAGTAGAAGAAAAAGAGCCGAAACTGGAGGATGCCAGGAACAAATTCGAAGAAAAGACCGAAGGTGCCATATCGGATTTGGAATATGGCTGGCAGGACTATGAGTATGGTTTGGAAGAATATGAGCAGGCTTATGATACCTTAAAAGAACAAAAAGAAAATCTAAAAGAAGCAAAAAATCAACATCGACGTGATATGGCAGATGCCAATAAGGAAGCTTCTACTCCGCAGGAGAAAGAAGCCAATCGGCTCTATGACCAAGCGGTAGAAGCACAGTTTCATATGCAGCAGGAGCAATTAAATGCAGCAGAGCAACAACTAAAGGCAGTGAAAAAGCAGTTATCTTCTGCTAAACATAAATTAAAACTGGGTCAGGAGAAGATTGACAAGGCACAAACCAAGATCATAGATGGAGAACAAGAACTTGCAGATGCCAAGCAGAAGATCATAGATGGAGATCAGAAGGTTGCAGAGGCTCATCGTGATATCACGGATGCAGAAATTAAAATTGCAGAAGCGCATCAAGATATTGCAGAGGGCGATGCCAAGATCGCAGATGCTTATGAAGAGATTCGAGATGGAGAATCCAAGATTCCCAAGGCGAAGGCAGATATTAAAAAAGGTGAAACCGATATTGCAGATGCCAGAAAAAAGCTGGAAGAGGGAGAAGCGGACTTGGCAGATGCCAAGATAAAATACAGCGATTCTAAGGCAGAAGCCGAGCAAAAGATTGCGGATGCCCAGAAGAAAATCGATGATGCCCAGAAGGATATCAATGAAATAGAAGTTGGCGAATGGTTTGTACTGGATCGCAACAAGATCCAGACTTATGTGGAATATGGCAATGATGCAGAACGAATCGGTGCCATTGGCAAAGTATTTCCATTTATCTTTTTCTTGGTGGCGGCATTGGTCAGTCTCACTACAATGACCCGAATGGTGGAAGAACAGCGTTTACAGATCGGAACCTTAAAGGCATTAGGATATGGAAAATGGAGTATTGCTTCCAAATATATTTTATATGCATTTTGGGCAACGCTGGCAGGAAGTATCCTGGGTGTGGCTGTGGGTGAAAAAGTACTGCCCTATGTGATTATGACGGCGTATTTCATCTTATATCAAAACCTCCCGGTCATGCTGATGCCTTATCATTTAAACTATGCGGCGATGGCAGCGGGCTTGGCACTGGGATGTACGGTGCTTTCTACACTATTCGCTTCCTACAAAGAGTTATTGTCTTCGCCGGCTGCACTGATGAGACCGGTTCCGCCCAAACAAGGCAAGCGCGTATGGCTGGAGTCCATCACATTTTTATGGAAGCGCTTGAGCTTCATTCAGAAAGCAACGGTACGTAATTTGTTTCGTTACAAGAAGCGCTGTCTCATGACAATCTTTGGCATTGGTGGCTGTATGGCATTGCTGTTGGTTGGATTCGGACTTCGAGATTCTATCTCTACTTTGGGAGAAAAACAGTATAATGACATCTGGACCTATGATGTACAGATCGGACTGGATCCGGATATCGAAGCGGAAGAAACACAGCATCTCATGCAGTATTTAGATGCGCAAAAGCTGAAAAATCGTTTGTGCGTGAAGGAAACGATCATGGACGTAACCGGTGGTGGTGTGACGAAAGAAGCTTCACTTTTTGTACCGGAGACGGTATCTGATGTGGAACAGTTTTTGCATCTGCGGAATCGTTTGTCCGGAGAAGCTTTTCAAATTGAGGATCATGGGATCTTGATTACTGAAAAATTAGCTTCGCTATTGGGCGTGAAACCGGGGGATCACATCGATCTTAAGGAAGACGAAGGCGTCAGCCACCAGGTCCTGGTGAATGGCATTGTAGAAAATTATCTGCAGCATTACATCTATATGTCACCGGTACTTTACCACGAGATTTATGGCGAGGAAGCAAAGTACAATACGATGTTTCTGCGTTTTGGTGATACCGGTCCGCGGGAGGAGGACTCCTTTGGAGCACAGCTGCTGGACTTTGAGGCGGTTGCTTCGGTTGTATTCATTGGGACCATGCGAGGGCAGATTGAAGATATGTTGGCCAGTTTGGATGTCGTGATCTGGGTATTGATTGTTTCTGCCGGTTTACTGGCATTCGTTGTTCTCTATAACCTGAATAATATCAATATCAATGAGCGTCTGCGTGAATTGGCAACGATCAAGGTGTTGGGATTTTATGATATGGAGCTGGCGGCCTATGTTTACCGTGAAAATATCATGCTGACGATTTTGGGCAGTGCGGTAGGTGCGGTGATGGGATGTTTCCTACATCGTTATGTGATGTTGACGGTCGAGGTGGATATGCTGATGTTTGGACGCCAAGTTCTGCCTGCGAGCTATCTCTATAGTATTTTGCTGACTTGTGGATTTTCTGCATTTGTCAATGGCATGATGTACTTTAAACTGAAGAAGATCAATATGGTAGAATCGTTAAAGAGCGTAGAATAAGTGAAATGTTTGGTTGCAAGACTGTTCGAAATCATGTACAATAAAGCTTGCGATTCATAATGAGAT
>JAVXIV010000100.1:0-7488 GCA_036785645.1 Hungatella sp. | reverse complement strand
ATGGCACCTTCTGCAATCACTTCTGCAGCCTTTTCCTTCGTCCGAGTGTATACGCTCACTTCATACCCTGCTTTTTGCAAGTTCCGTATCATGGAACTACCCATGATTCCAACGCCTATAAATCCTATTTTTTTCATCGGTTTTCAATCTCCATCAGCAGATCCACACGCCGTTGGTGTCTGCCTCCTTCATAAGTTGCGTCCAGCCATTCGTCTGTGATCATCTTGGCCATCTCGACCCCAATCACACGCGCACCAAAAGCCAGAACATTTGAGTTGTTATGCATTCTGGAAAGTTTTGCGCTATAAGGTTCACTGCATACACATGCGCGGATTCCCTTAACTTTGTTCGCTGCCAGAGAAATACCTATTCCGGTTCCGCAGATTACAATTCCCAGATCCGCTTCACCCGCCACAACTGCGCGCCCCACTTTTTCTCCGTAGAGCGGGTAGTCACAACTCTCCGTGGAATTCGTTCCCAAATCCAAGACCTCGCATCCCCGTTCCTCCAAATGTGATTTCACAGCCTCCTTCATTTCAATCGCTGTGTGATCATTTCCCATTGCTATCTTCATTCTTACAATCTCCTAATCTTCTTGTGTTTGATGTCTCATCATCAATAAAGTCAAGCCAAATGCAAGCACCAGTGCCAGTACATTTCCCAATACAAACAGCCCAAAACCCTCACCCATAAATACCGGCAGCGTCACAATATTGGGAAATACAAATGCCTTGGCAGTCGCATGACTGAAACCCACCACGCCCCCACCGATTCCCGCCCCGATGAGTGCTGCCAAAAACGGTTTCTTCAGCGGAATATTAAAGCCAAATAAAGCAGGTTCTGTCGTTCCAAAAAGTGCCGTAATCCCCGCAGACAAGCTCGTGGTTTTCTGTTTCTTATCCTTCGCCCAGAGCATGACCGCAAACGCGGCTCCCGCCTGTGCATAGATTCCCACCGACAATAACGGCATCAGGGTGTCTTCCCCGAAACGATTGATATTTTCCAAACAAATGGGAAAAATACTCCAATGAAAACCGCAGATCACCATCGGTTGAATACCGGCCCCCATCACCACACCCGCCGCCATCGGGCTGATGGCATAAAGCCACTGATAGAGGTTTGCCAGCATCGCCCCAATCACCGCCCCAATCGGTCCAAAGATCAACAGCGTAGCGGGAAATACAATCAGTCCCGCGCACAGCGGTACTGCAAAAACACGGATGAGTTCCGGCATCCGGTGCTTCAGCCACGGCTCCACCTTGCCAAGCAGAGCCATCGACAACAAGATCGGTAGGATACTGGACGCATAGGTGACCGGAACAACCGGCAGTTTCAAAAAGGACAGCGGCACCTGCTCCGTAAATATCCGTGTCAGATCCGGATAGAGCAGTGCCAACGCAATCGCGGCTCCGGTATAGGGATTGGCACCAAAAGCTGTGGCTCCGCTATATGCCAAAAAAACCGGAAGATAATAGAAAAATCCATCTGCCAAGGCATTCAAAACCTGATATGTGCCATATTCTGTTTTTAGCACCCCGGTTGCCTGCGCCAAAGCCAGAAGTCCTTTTAACACGCCCGCCGCTGTCAAAGAGGGAATCACCGGTCCAAAGATACGACTGATCAGATCAATAAATCGATTTAATATGTTTGGTTGTTTCATCATAATCTCTCATTCTTGTCAGGAAGGTGCTCTGACCGATCAAAAAATCGTACAATCCGATCCATACGGGAGCTCATGCTCACGAGCAGCAGATCTGCGATCGTAAAGGCAGCCATTGCCTCTACTACCACGACTGCGCGGGGCACTACAATCGGATCATGACGTCCCAAGATCTCTGTCTCAACTTCTTCCCCCCGCCGATTTACGGTATGCTGGGGAACGGCAATCGATGGGGTCGGTTTGAATGCCGCACGCAGTACCATCGTACTTCCATCGCTCATGCCTCCCAAGATTCCGCCGGCGTGATTGGTTCTTTTTTCAACACTTCCATTCGTCCCCAAGTAAAATGCATCATTGTTCTCGGAACCGGCGGAGGCCGCGGACGCAAAGCCATCTCCGATTTCAAAGCCCTTGACCGCACCGATGGACATCACCGCCTTGGCCAGGCTCGCATCCAGCTTTTCAAAAACCGGTTCACCCAGTCCTACCGGCAATCCCGTCACGATACATTCAACGACACCGCCTGCCGAATCCCGCCGTTCCATCAACTGTTCCAAATAAGCTTCCGCACATTGCTCCGCTGTGGCATCCGGCATACAGAGACGATTTCGCTTCGCCTCTTCCAAGTCAAAGCGCTCCGGATTCACGCAAATCTCGCCGACCGATCGAGTATAGGCCGTCACACAAATCCCCAATTGCAGGAGCAGCTTGGCAGCGATTGCACCCGCTGCAACTCTGCCGATCGTCTCGCGGCCCGAGGATCTTCCGCCACCCCGATAATCACGAAATCCGTATTTCATGTCAAACGGATAATCCGCATGACCCGGTCGATAGATCTCGCTGATCTCGCGATAATCCTTGGATCTCTGATCTTGATTTCTCACCAGCAAAGAGATCGGTGTCCCCGTGGTTTTGCCTTCAAAAACTCCGGATAGGATCTCCACCGCATCTCCCTCAAGACGTTTCGTCGTGAACTGATTCTGTCCCGGCTTTCTTCTATCTAAATACGTCTGGATATCTGTTTCCGCGAGCAGCAGTCCCGCCGGGCAGCCATCTAGCACCACGCCTACCCCCTGCCCATGGGATTCTCCCCACGTTGTCATCCTAAGTATCGTGCCCAAGCCTGATCCCGCCATCTTATTATCCTCGTCTTCTTATTCTGCCTTGTGGCATCATCTGCCCACCCTTACAATCGCACAGGAATTGGGTTCATCCACATTGATCTGCTTGCTGCTCATCACAATCAACCCCTTTTCATAATTCACCTTGAAAAAGGTAATACTGCCCGTCTCATGATTGATCGAAGCAATATGCTGATCATCTGGAAATACTGCAATATCTTTCGGGTATTCTCCGCTAATCGGGAGGCAACACAAAAGGGTCAAGAGGCCGGTTTGTGCATCTCTTTGGTAAATACTCACCGTATCATCACCGGCATTACTGCAATAAAGATACTTCTCATCTGAAGAAAATCGCATGGCACAAGCTGCTGTCAGCTGACTCAACCGCGTCTCTCCGGTGGTCGAAATCGTCTGGATCTTCTCAATCTTGGGCGATCGTTTGGCTGTCTCATAGGTAAATACATCGATTACATTCTTCACCTCGGACATCAGATAGATAAATCTCCCATCTGAGCTAAAGCGAAAACATCTGGGTGCAGACTCCAAATCACAGGGTATTGTATCTACCAAAAGAAGTTCTTCCTGCTCACCAAAGCGATAAACCTTCACCTGATCAATACCGGAATCGGCCACCATGATAAACTTCCGATCCGGAGTCATCCGCGTACAGCTGACATGAGGGCGGAAGGTTCTCTCTGCAATGCTTCCGAGTCCCTTATGGTAGACCCCTGACGCAATACTGCCGATGGCTCCGTCCTCCATCAAATGCAGTACTGTAGATTTGCCGTCATGGTATCCGGACACAAACAGATATTGATCCTCGGAATCAGTGGAAAGGTGGCATCCGCGCATCCCTCGGATGTTGGCACTGTTCAAGCGGGTGATGCTTCCATTTTCATGGATTCGAAAAGAAACCACACCCTCATCTGCAATGGAATATAAGGTTTTTCCATTGTTGGCGGCAATCAGATAAGAAGAGTTGTCCACCGGCACCTCGCAGCGCTGCCTAAAGATTCCCTTTGCAACATCGACATCATAAACTGTGATTCCTTTTGCCTTACCCGTGTAGGAGTACGATCCCACATATGCCATATATTTCCCTCTCATATAAAATTCCTCCTGAAATCTTACGTTCCGTAAACTACACTTATAATATCATAAAATTCCCGAAAAATCTATTGACAGTCATATATTTTTCTGTATAATGGAATTTGATCAAAGTTTATTATTACTAAACTTTATAGTTATCTTTATGATCAGTTAGTAGAGGTAAACTTTATAGTTAATCGCATAGAATAGTATCAAGGAGGAGGATCTTCATGAATATCGGTTCGAAGCTAAAGGAATTACGGGTTTTAAAGGGATTGACCCAAGAGGAAGTCGCAGATCGTGCAGAACTGTCCAAAGGATTTATCTCGCAGTTGGAACGCGATCTGACCTCCCCTTCGATTGCCACGCTGATGGATATCCTGCAATGTCTCGGAACTTCTATCGGAGAGTTTTTTAATGAAACACCGGAAGAACAGATCGTATTTGACAAGTCCGACTACTTTGAAAAACATGACGCAGAATTACAAAATACCGTCCAGTGGATCATTCCCAATGCACAAAAGAATATGATGGAACCCATCATGCTTTCCTTAGAACCCGGCGGGGAAACCTACCCCGACAATCCTCATGAGGGGGAAGAATTTGGTTATATTCTTTCGGGCAGTGTTTCGATTCACATTGGAAACAAACTATATCGTGCCAAAAAAGGGGAATCCTTTTATTTTATATCAGACAAAAAACATTATCTGACCAGCAAAACCGGAGCCACACTGCTGTGGGTCAGCTCCCCACCCAGTTTTTAATTACCACGATTTCAGGAGGAAACCATCATGAGTCAGTCTTTAATTGATTTAGTAAATATTTCGAAGAGCTTTGACAGCAACATTGTCTTGGATTCTTTAAACCTTTCCGTCAAAGGAAACTCTTTTGTGACTCTACTAGGTCCCAGCGGCTGTGGTAAAACAACCACCCTGCGCATCATCGGCGGCTTTGAAACTGCCGATTCCGGTCAAGTGATCTTCGACGGTCAGGATATCAGCAAGCTACCTCCCAACAAGCGTCAGCTGAATACCGTATTCCAAAAATATGCTCTATTTACCCATATGAACATTGCAGAGAATATTGCATTTGGATTAAAAATCAAAAATAAACCCAAAGCTTACATTGACGACAAGATCAAATATGCCTTGAAGCTTGTCAATCTGGATGGCTTCGAGAAACGCAGCGTGGAATCCCTAAGCGGCGGTCAGCAGCAGCGAATCGCCATCGCAAGAGCCATTGTCAACGAACCACGCGTACTCTTACTGGATGAACCGTTGGGCGCTCTGGATCTCAAGTTGCGCCAGGATATGCAGTATGAATTGATTCGCTTAAAGAACGAACTGGGCATCACCTTTATTTATGTAACCCATGATCAAGAAGAAGCTCTGACGATGTCAGATACCATCGTTGTCATGAATCAGGGCTATATCCAACAGATGGGCTCTCCCGAACAGATTTACAACGAACCGGAAAATGCCTTTGTGGCGGATTTCATCGGAGAAAGCAATATTGTCCACGGCATGATGCTGCACGATGAACTGGTCGAGATCTTCGGTGCCAAATTCGTCTGTGTCGACAGGGGTTTTGGCACCAACAAACCGGTCGATGTAGTCATTCGCCCGGAAGATATTGATTTAGTCAGTCCCGAAGAAGGCACGCTGCGCGGAATCTGTACGCACCTGATCTTCAAGGGCGTCCATTACGAGATGGAAGTCACTACGCCTGATGGATTTGAATGGTTGGTTCACAGCACGGATATGTGCCCGATTGGTCAGGAAGTTGGAATTCACGTCAATCCATTCGACCTCCAGATCATGAACAAACCGGCTTCGGAAGATGAGGAGGCGGTAGGGATCAATGAGTAAAAAATTATTGTCCGGTCCGTATTTATTTTGGATGACAGCCTTTACCGTCATCCCCTTAGGCATGATTGCCTATTATGGTTTGACTGATCCAAGCGGTGCCTTTACACTGGCTAACATCTTGGCGATCGCCACACCGGAGCACCGAAAAGCTCTGGGGCTCTCTCTGATCCTGTCTCTCGTCAGCACGGTTCTCTGTCTCATCCTCGCCTATCCACTGGCGATGATTCTCCGGAGCCGCAAAGTTGGCAAAGGCAGTTTTGTCGTATTTATCTTCATCCTTCCGATGTGGATGAATTTTTTGCTGCGCACCTTGGCATGGCAGACACTGTTGGAGAAAAACGGGGTGATCAATGGAATCTTATCCACACTGCATCTGCCGACGCAGTCTCTGATCAACACTCCGGCCGCCATTATTCTGGGTATGGTGTATAACTTTTTGCCTTTTATGGTACTTCCGATCTACAACGTACTCTGCAAAATCGATGATAATACGATCAGTGCCGCCGAAGATCTGGGTGCCAATTTTATACAGACCTTGCTTCACATCTGGCTTCCTTTAAGCCTTCCCGGCATCATCAGCGGCATCACCATGGTATTCGTCCCGGCACTTACCACCTTCGTCATCTCGAATCTGTTGGGCGGCAGCAAGATCCTCTTGATTGGCAATGTCATCGAACAGGAATTTACGCGGGGAAGCAACTGGAATCTAGGCTCCGGTCTCTCTCTGGTTCTGATGATCTTCATTTTTCTCAGCATGGCTCTCATTGCCAAATATGATAAAAACGGGGAGGGCACAGCATTCTAATGAACAAACTGACGCAGAATATCAAACGTTTTATCCAAGATTTCTATCTGGTAGTAATCCTAATATTTTTGTATGCACCGATCATCACGATGATGGTTCTGTCCTTCAACAGCTCCAAATCCAGAACCCAATGGGGCGGTTTTTCCCTCACATGGTATACAAAACTATTTGAGAGTGCCACCATCATGGATGCCCTCTATAACACTTTAGTGATTGCCTTTGTCTCTGCTCTGATTGCGGCGATCATCGGAACGGCCGCTTCGGTCGCCATCAGTTCCATGAAACGGCTTCCGCGTTCCATCATCATGGGTGTCACCAATATCCCCATGTTAAATGCCGATATCGTAACCGGAATCTCTCTGATGCTGGCATTTATTGCCTTCGGAATTTCATTGGGATTTAAAACCATTTTAATTGCACATATTACCTTTAATATCCCTTATGTGATACTAAGCGTCATGCCCAAGTTAAAGCAGACGAGTAAGAGTACCTATGAAGCCGCCATGGATCTGGGTGCATCACCGGTTTATGCCTTTTTCAAAGTGGTATTTCCGGATATTCTCCCCGGAGTTCTGTCCGGTTTCCTACTGGCATTCACCATGTCCCTAGATGATTTTATCATCACCCATTTTACACGCGGAGCGGGCATCAACACGCTGTCAACTCTCATTTACAGCGAAGTGCGGCGCGGCATCAAGCCTTCTATGTATGCACTGTCTACCATTATTTTTATGGTTGTTTTATTGCTGCTTTTAATCACAAATTTTGCTCCAACAAGAAAGAAAGAGGATCTAAAATGAAGAAAAATAGGATCGCTGCATGGTCTCTCGCAACCATTATGATGACCACCGCAGTTTTGACCGGTTGTGGAAAATCCGAGAATGCCTCCACCGAAGCCGGTGAATTATATGTCTATAACTGGGGGGAATACATCGATGAAGATGT